>NZ_JAUBQU010000208.1:0-5875 GCF_036701435.1 Microcoleus sp. Pol12A5 | reverse complement strand
TTGTGGTGTTTGCGGACAATTCCCCCAGTGAGGTTTTTAGCCTTGCGCTTGATGACCGGTTTAATGGGCCGGCCGCCAGAATTAGCGCAAAATTAGAAGAAACCCGGTTTATTACCATTTATCCTGTACGGGCGGGTTTTACTCACAATAATTGCCGAAAACCAACAATCTCATAAACCCGCCCCTATCGACTAAATTCATCTGCGTCCATCAGCGTATATCCGCCGACATCTGCAGTTCACAAACTTTAGAAAGGTTTCTGGCCACCCATCGAATCATGGTAAAATAAAGATCGGTGTTACTGACAACTCCCCACAATGGAAGAAACCCGCGCCCAAGCTTATCTGCAATTGATTGAGACACTCCTGAATTGCCCCAACGGTGAGGAACCGCAGATTTTACAGCCTAACTTAGAATTGGTAGATTGGGGGTTTCTGCAATTTTGCGAGGTAGTAGCAGAAAAGTTGGCAGAGGAAGGACAGGAAAATCAGGCTAATTATTTACGAAATCTTGCCAGTCAGATATGGCAATTCTTGGGGATGAATAATGACGGAGATAGCGATAACTCTGAAGGTGGAAATCTCCAAGAATATGCAAAGTTTATCCTAGACTTATTGCAAGCAGAACAACGTAGCAACAGCGATATTAAAGTAATTTACCCCATGCTGGCAGGGCGGCAACATCTCCTCAATGACCGTTTTGCCGAGATTTTACAGCAAGTTGCCCAGAATTTAATTGCCGACGAAAATTCAGAAGCAATTGCGTTCATTGTCGCCCTCATTGAAAATTTAAGTATTCATATTAACGACTTTCCGCTGGGAAGTAGAGCGAATAATCTAGAAATTGCAATTACTGGTTATCAAATAGTTTTAAATAATCAGGAACCGGGAAGCGAAAAGTTTGCTCAAACGCAAAATAATCTGGCAGCAGCCTACACTGAAAGAATTAGGGGAGAGAAAGCAGAGAATATCGAAATGGCGATTGCGTCTTTCACTGCGGCATTAAAAGTCTACAAGCGTGAAGCCTTTCCCCAAGATTGGGCAATGACGCAAAATAATCTGGGAAATGCCTACTCTGACAGAATCAAGGGAGAGAAAGCAGAGAATATCGAAATGGCGATTGCATCTTACACTGCTGCATTAGAAGTCCGTACCCGCCATACCTTTCCCGAAAAATGGGCAATGACGCAAAATAATCTGGCAACTGCCTACTCTAGCAGAATCAGGGGAGAGAAAGCAGAGAATATCGAATATGCGATTGCGTCTTTCACTGCGACATTAAAAGTCTACAAGCGTGAAGCCTTTCCCCAAGATTGGGCAATGACGCAAAATAATTTGGCAAATGCCTACCGTGTCAAAATTATAGGAGACAAAGCAGAGAATATCGAAATGGCGATTGCATCTTACACTGTGGCATTAGAAGTCCGTACCCGCGATGCTTTTCCCCAAGATTGGGCACAGACGCAAAATAATCTGGGAAATGCCTACTCTGACAGAATCAGGGGAGAGAAAGCAGAGAATATCGAATATGCGATCGCATCTTACTCTGCTGCATTATCCGTCTACACCCGCGATTCTTTTCCCCAAGAATGGGCAACGACGCAAAATAATCTGGCTTCTGCCTACCGTAACAGAATCAGGGGAGAGAAAGCAGAGAATATCGAATATGCGATCGCATCTTACTCTGCTGCATTATCCTTTTATAGGCGCGATACCTTTTCTCAAGATTGGGCAATGACGCAAAATAATCTGGCAATTGCCTACTCTAGCAGAATCAGGGGAGAGAAAGCAGAGAATATCGAAAGAGCGATTGCGTCTTTCACTGCGACATTAAAAGTCTACAAGCGTGAAGCCTTTCCCCAATATTGGGCAATGACGCAAAATAACCTGGGAAATGCTTACTCTAACAGAATCAGGGGAGAAAAAGCAGAGAATATCGAATATGCGATCGCATTTTATCACAATGCTTTAACTATTAGAACTCGCGAGGCTTTCCCACAACGACATACAGAGACTTTATTTAATTTAGGTAATCTTTACCGAAGTAACCAGCAATGGCAACTCGCTTATGATACCTATGCCCCAGCGATTGAAACAGTAGAATTTTTACGGGGCGAGATTCAATCTGGGGATGAAACCAAACAGAAATTAGCCGAAGAATGGAATCAACTCTATCAAAATATGGTGGAAGTTTGCCTAAAGCTAAAAAACTACACCGAAGCCATAGAATACGTCGAACGCAGCAAAGCTCGCAACTTAGTAGAACTCCTCGCCAACCGCGACTTAGACCCAAAAGGCGATATTCCCGAAACCGTTATCAACGAACTCTCGCGTCTGCGTCGAGAAATTGATGCCGAAAAGCGACGAGTGGAAATCCAACAGACAAATCGTAACAGCAACGGCGGCACAATATCGGGAGAAGGCAGCCTCCAAATCAACAGCCTACAAACCACCAGCCGCGATTCTACCCATCTAACCCAATTGCGGCAACAACTCGACGAACTGCTCGTCCGTGACATCAAACCCATCGACCCCGACTTCCTGCTTACTCAAGAAGTTAAAAGCATCTTCTACAGCGATATTCAATCCCTCACAGCAGAAAACACCGCTATCCTTGAGTGGTACATTCTAGGCGACAAATTCCTTACTTTCATCATCACCCCTCAATCACCAACTCCTATAGTCTGGCCATCTTCAAAAACCGACTTTCAAGCCTTGGTAAATTGGGGCAATGAATATCTGAGAGATTACCAAGAAGAAGACAAAACCCAATGGCGGGAAAACCTAGCCCCTCGCCTCCAAAGCCTATCTGAAATATTGCATCTCAATGAAATTCTGGGGAGAGTACCGAAACAGTGCGATCAATTAATTTTAATTCCCCACCGTTTCCTGCACCTGTTCCCCCTTCACGCCTTGCCGGTTAGCCATGAAACCTGGCAGCGCTTTAACCCAGAAACCCTGTCTCCTAAACCCACCAATCCCTGCTTGCTAGATTGCTTCAAACAAGGTGTCCGCTATTCCCCCAGTTGCCAACTGCTGCAACAGGCACAAAGCCGAAAACGCCAGAATTTCACACACCTATTTGCCGTCCAAAACCCCACCGAAGACCTGAAATTTACAGACTTAGAAGTGCCAGCAATCAGTCAGCATTTCCACCCCAAAGATATCCTGATTCAAAGTGAAGCCAAAAAATCAGTTATAGATGACAGCCGTCTCCGCATCGCCCACTGCGCCCACTTTAGCTGTCACGGCTACTTTAACTTTCAACAACCTTTGCTATCAGCCTTACTGCTAGCCGACTGCGAATTACCCCCGCCTCCCCCTGAAGAAAACCCCACTCGCTATCTACCCTTAAAAAATGGCAAAACCCTCAATCTCACCAAATGCCTCACCTTAGCAGACATCTTTGCCCTTGACTTCCGAGAATGCCGCCTAGTTGTGCTCTCCGCCTGCGAAACCGGCATCAGCGACTTTAGCAGCATCAGCGATGAATATATCAGCTTACCTAGCGGTTTCCTGGTTGCCGGCAGTTCCAGTGTAGTCCCGACGCTTTGGGCAGTCAACGATTTGTCAACCTCATTTTTGATGATAAAATTTTATCAGCTTCTGACAGCCGGGTTAAGTGTCTCCCTTGCCCTTAACTCTGCTCAACTTTGGCTGCGGGATGCCACTAAAGAAGATTTGCAGGCATGGACAAAGCAACTTCCCCTACGTCGCGTCGAAAAAGCAAACCTGTACGATATGCTTGAGAAGATAGGCTCTAAAGAAATACGACCTTTTCAATCGCCCTACCATTGGGCTGCATTTTGTTCAGTTGGTCAATAGGAATCAGAGAATGATGCTCGAAGGTAGTCTTAAGAACATCCACGCCTTTATATACCTAATCAAAAATCAGCCCGATCTGTTTTTGATTGAAAATAGAGATGAAGACCTGAAACAGGCAAGTGCTAATTTCGGAGAAACAGAGGACGATATTGCTGAAAACATCCTTGAATGGTGTGAAAAGTATCCCAGCATTGAAAACGCATTATCCCTGACTCGCCAAGGATTAGATTCGGGGGAAATCCAATTAACAAATCGCCTGCCAGGAATAACCAAACTGACAGCTCCACCACCGCCTCCACCTCCCAAAATCTCCAGAGAAACGCTATTAAATGCCATCCAAGAAAGTTTTCCCAACAAGTCAAAATAGCACTCAGGGTCTAGGTGATGAACAACACTCAATTGACAGGCAAACTTGCCAACCCCAAACTAATGCTGTTTGCTTTTCATTTGCGCAGCAACCTGGCAAAAGGGGATAAACAATCTGTAGAGGCTGACCATTTATGGCATAAATGCGTTGCTTTGGGACAACTGCTGCAAACAAATCCGCAGCTCGATTTTTTCCTCGAAAAGCTGAACAATCGAAACAGCCAAAATAGGCAACCAAGCGACGATCTTGAACTTTACGAGCCAAATGGCGATAGATTTGTGCGATTTACAACTGTTAGCCAACCGGATCGACTGCCCCTGACAGGCGGAATTTACCCGATGCGACTCCACGACACTTACGCACTTGATTTCACGCTACTTTCCCCGAATTCTACAGTAGAAATCAACCAACTGAGCAACCTAAACTTTCAAGGTTGTCTGCTACCTTGCGAAATCCAAGCGTCACTGGGACAAACCCTAGTATTATTTGCCAAACCTGTTGATTTTGCTGGCAATGATAAAGATTTAGCAGTAGCTTGTGTAGACGCTTTGTTTCAAGATTCAGAGCTTAAACAGCCAAAACCAAAGTTTATCAGTGAGGGGAAACTTCTAGGTAGTCCCATTTTTGAATTTGACAATAGTGACTTTCAAGATCCGACATTAAAGTGTCATATCCTAGTCTGGTTAGATACTGATGAAAAAACTTCAGAGATAGAAGCCTCCGGCAATTATTACCCTCCGCTGCTCAATTTGTTATGCTGCCGAAGTAAAATTATTTATGTTTATCATCAAGCGTATCTTTGCAATGAGGAAGCGAGAAAACTTTATAGGCAATTAGAGGAAAAAGTAGAAGAATTTAGCCGTTTGAAATCAGATAGAAAGGAGCGTCTGGAACAACTAGAGGGCTGGCTGACGGAAGTCCCTCAAATCGTTGGCTTAACTTATGCCCGCTATTTGCGAGATATAGAAGTTCACCAGATTACAATTGAAACGAATGTTCCAAACTATAGTTATTGGCTCAAAAAACTTGGCGATTGCAGCGTCCAAGAAATGGATAACTTAGATTTTATACAAAATTTTTTTGACGATAGTTGCCAGAGCTTTCAGGAACAGATTAAAGTCAATATGAGTTATCTTACCGCAGGGCGGCTATTGTTTCAACAGATGATTGAAACAATCCGGGGCATTGTGGAAGTTGATGCTCAAAAACAACAGGTAGAGTATGAGAAAAAAGAAAAAGAGCGCGATCGCAATTTACAAAACACGATTCAAGCAGTCGGTACCGGCATCGGTGTAGGAGTTGGTGTCGCCGGAATCTTAGCCAGCAGCTACGATTCGCTCAAAGAACCTTGGGATTTCCCCTCTCCCCAACATCCTCTGCTACCTCCCCATCCCTTCATTATGGTGATTGCAGTTAGTTTCTTACTGGGTGGTGGCTTGGGATGGCTTTCTTGGTTTTTGACTAAACGCCATCTAACTCATAAACTGCAACAATCATCATCTGTGCAGGCAAATTTAACCGATTCCCAAAATCCACCAGTTAACCATATTTTGCAGGAAGCGGAAGAAGTGCGATCGACCAGAGATACATAAGTTCGATAAGATAGAATTAGGTTCGCCACTGATTAAGCCAGCGGACTTGCCCTTTCCAGTCAGCAGCTTGTGTTTCTGAAAGCAGGCGATCG
>NZ_JAUBQU010000048.1:30930-46505 GCF_036701435.1 Microcoleus sp. Pol12A5 | reverse complement strand
AAGCGTTTCAAGTTTAAGTCTAGCTAGCTCAAGACTTAGCGTTACATAGTTTATTTTTTTCCTGTCCACCTACTTAACTAATGACTCATGACTAATTGTAGCGATTGATGATTTTCCTCACTGTCACCCGAATTTTTTCAGCGCCTCGCAGTGGACAAAGTGAGCGAGTTGTCACCCCCCAGCATAAACGTGGGTAAAGTCTGTTCTACGCTCGCATTCTCAGCCAATCTGTAAATGATAGTGCGATCGCACAAAAATATCAGAAAATTAACTTCTTGCCTGATGGATCTCTTTCGCAGTCCTCAATCCAGATGCTAATGCGCCCTGCATCCATCCCCTCGTAGTAGAAGTGTGTTCTCCAGCAAAATAGACTTTACCTTCCGACTTTCCAAGTTCATCAAACAACCTTTTTTCTTGGTCTTCAGTCGGGTATGCCCAACCTGACCTCGACCAAGGGTCTTTAGCCCAAGAATAACTGGTCATCTTGCCCTGATAAGCACTTACACCAGGGAGAATCTTTTCCCATCGCTGTAGTAATTGAGGCAATTGTTGTTCTGGGGCGAGGGCATCCATAGCAAGGGCATTTTCCCCTTTCAGATAAGCTTCCAAAATACCTGTTTTTCCAGGAAAATCCCAACTGGGTTGCCACAGTTCTTCAGGACGATCGTCAAACAACCCCCAACCATTCAATCCTGCTTTTTCCCAGAATCTTTCGGAGAATTCAACAAACATTCGTGTCGCTGCGCGATAGTTATAACCCCCAGCGATAGCAAGCTGTTTTTGAGGTGATAGTGGAGGCTGAAAATTTATCTGTCCCAAGACTGTCAAGGGAACAGTACATACTACGCAGTCTCCAGTGTATTGCTGTCCTGATTGGCACAAGACTTGAACCCCTGAAGAAGTTTGTTCAATGCGAGTAACCGCAGATCCGAGATGAATTTTATCAACTAGAGCGGTAGCAAAGGCTTGGGGCAATCGATCTGAACCTTGAGCAATTTTAACAACTTTTGATATGTCTCCTCCCGGTATAATTTTAGCTAAATCATCAGCAGGAATCAGAAGACGTTGCCCATTTTTCACGGAAATGTAAAGCCCATCTGGTGGTAAAAAACGCTTGAGAGTCAAACCAAAATGTTGAGCATAGCCAAGTGTTAAATTGTGATCGGATGGAATTCTTGCTGCTCCTGCTTCTACAAAATGATTATCACTAAAATTGCCTCGCAAGGTCAAAACTCTCCCTCCTACTCGCTCACGGGCTTCTAAAACCGTTACTGTATGACCTACTGCTGCTAACTCGTAAGCGGCAACCAAACCAGACAATCCCGCTCCAACAACGATCACTTTCTTAGAGGATAGTCCTTTCTCTAATGCTCCTGGAGTTCGGGAGTTTTGGGCTTTAACTTGAGCATGGGCTATTACCGCACCAAACGTTAAAGCGCTACTTAATAGAAATTGACGGCGATTCATTTTAAACATAGCGGTCTACCCAATAATTACAGTAATACTAAAGGTTTTGCATAATTTAGCAAAAAAGGAGAATATGAAGCAATTATCAAACAAGCGGAAGAGTTTAAAAAATTACATCGGCGATATGAAGTAAAGTAAAGTTCCCTGTGATGAACACCATCCCTAATTGCAGTTAGCTACAACTAATGACTAATAACTAATGACTAATCTGTTCGATCGCCCGATCGACAGCAGTGCGGGCGCGGAAACTCAGCGCAGCGCGATCAATGCGATCTCGCAGCGATTCAAACCGCGCAGTCGCCCGTTCTCGATCGCCCAAAGCTAAAGCACCCTCAATCAAAATCGCCCAAGCCAGAGCAATCTCGCTGGGATGATCGACAGTCTGAGCAGCTTCTAAAGCAGCTTCGGCGCGGGCTGTTGCCAAAAGAGGCCGATCGCGCTCTAAATCCACTTGAGCCGCCCCAATCAGTACGTAAGACAGCATCCGTTTGGCATCCACCTGCTGCAAAGTCGCGATCGCCCGCTCCAAAGCAGCATCCGCTCCAATTTGCTGAAGCTGATAGTTTGCTAAAGCTAAAAGTGCCTGGGCGATCGCACCTTCACTGCCTTCGCCTTTAATTTTGGCTGCGACGATCGCCATTTCCTGACAATAAGGCAAGGCCGCCGCCGGATCGCCCGCTTCCAGTTCCGTCATCGCCAAATAGCTGAGGTTATAACACTCGCACCAGCGATCCTGCTGGGCCGCAGCCAATCGCCACGCCTGTTGCAACAAAATTCGCGCTTGGGCATAGTTCCCGTGATGGCGCCCTACAGCCCCCAACCCTTGGGCAATTCCGATGTTTTGAGCGCCAACTCTCGCCGCCAGGGACTGTGCCTCCAGCAACAAAGCTTCTGCCCGCGTCATTTCCCGTCCAATTTCAGCCAAGCAAGACCCGCTATATACCAGCAATCGCACGGCAGTAGCTGGACTGGATGCCCGACTTACCTCTGCTGCCCGCAGCGAGTGTTGGTGAACGTTAGCGAAGTTGCTGCGATCGAAATGCAGGATCACCAATGCCTCAAGTCCCGTGGCTTCTGCTTCTTCTAAACCGAGAGCATTTGCTTCATCGATTAAGCGGTGCACCTCGCTGTCGAGTTGAGAAACTCGATCGCCCGTAACGCCTGCGATCGCGCTCACCCGCAGCAATTTTAAATGCAGTTGAATGCGAGTGCGATCGTCAAGTCCCTGACACTGCTCAATCCCAAGCTGAGCTAGGTCGGACGCCTCCGTGTAGGCAAACAATTTCAGGCAGCGTTCGGCGGCTGACAAGGCGCTAGACGCTGCTAATTCTCGATCGCCCCCGATGGCCGCGTGACGGGCAATATCGCCAGCCCAGGCGTTGTCTGGTGTGGAGAGTTGATGCAACTTATGAGCAATTTGCAAATGGATCAAATGGCGGCGCGGTTGTGACAACTGCCGGTAGACAGCCTGACGCACTATATCGTGAGCAAAGTCATAGCCCATTTCGTCACCGAGAGAGGCGCTGGGACGGATAATGGTTTGTTGTTCGAGCTGTTCGATCGCCATCAGCAATTTCGGCAGCGGATAGTCTGCCACATGAGCCACCGCTGTCGGTTTAAAGCTCCGCCCCAATGCAGCGGCCCAAGGCAAAAATTCGCGAGCCGTGTCATCCAATTGGTGGAGGCGATCGCGGATCAAAGCCTCTAAATTATCAGCATGAGTAGACCGATCCTGGGACAATGCGCGGGCAACTTCCAGCGCAAACAGGGGATTGCCCCCACTATCGATAAATACGCGATCGACCGCTTCTGGAGAGAGCTCTAACGGATTAACCGCTTGCTGTCTGCGAATCAATTCAGCCGTTTGTTGTCGGTCGAAAGGATGCAATTCCAGCGTTAGCAGCCGTCGCTCTCGTCTGAGTGCCTGCACCACCCGCGAGATACCCGCATTCTCCTCTAGTTCCCTGGAACGCCCGGTGCAGGCGAATAAAATCGGTTTATGACTCAGCAAGCGGATGGCGTAGTGCAGCAATGCCGATGAGGCTTCATCGATCCACTGAATGTCATCAAGAATGACGATTAACGCAGCCTCACTGGCAGATTGAGCCAGCAATTGTACCACCGCATCAAACAGATGACTGCGATCGGGCGGAGCTTTCCCAGGTTGAGCGAGCTCTGGGAGCAAAAAACCTAGCTCCGGCGGAATGTTGAGGGCGGGGGGAATAACGATCGATCGCAAAGTATCAATCCAAATACCGTAGGGTCGCACCATCTCGGCTGCAAATCCGCGTCCCCACAGCACTTGAACCGCCTGTGCCGTGGCTCGCAGCTCTTCGAGCAAGCGAGTTTTGCCGATTCCGGGTTCGCCCGCGAGCAAGAGCACTGGCGATGCCTCAGCGTTAGCGTTCGCGCCGCAGTTCCCAAGCAGTATCGGCTTTGCCCACTGCTGAATCGATGCCCATTCGCGATCGCGCCCCACTAAAGGCGACAAAGCCAAAGGCGAGGGAAACAAATTCGTTTGGGGCGGCCCGGCGGAGTGAGACGAGGGTTGAATGTCGGGCGCTTCGTCTTCCAGCAACAGTTGCTCGTAGAGCTTGCGAACGATCGCACTAGGGTCAACTCCTAGTTCCTCGCGCAGCAAAGTCATGCAGCGGTGGTAGACTTGGAGTGCATTGGCGCGATCGCCGTTCAAATGGTGCGATCGCATCAAAGCTGCGTAGCTGGTTTCGTGCAACGGATCGATCTCCAGTAAGCGCTGTGCAGAGCGGATTGCAGCCCGATAATCACCCTGAGCTTCCGACAGGCGAGTCAGAGATTCGAGAGCATGGAGCAATTTCTGTCGCAGGTGTTCGCGTTCTGGAAAAATCCACTCATCCTCACAACTCGGCAGCAAATCACCGCCGTAAAGCGCGATCGCTTGCTCCCAGGCTGTTCTGGCACCGTTAACATCTGTGGCTCGTTCCGCTGCTTCTGCTGCCGCGAATGCCCGTTCAAACTCAGCCACATCCAGCAGGAAAGGTGCATGGGGATTCCATTGCAGGGTTTTGGCATCCGCCAGCAGGTAGCGATCGGCATCGGGGAGTCCGTGACGCAGGTGATGCAGTTCCCGGCGCAAGTTGGTGCGAGCTTGGGCCTCCGTTGAATCGGCCCAGAATTGAAAGGCAAGCCGCTGACGGGTTTGGGGGATATCGCGGTGCAGTACCAGGTAAGCCAACAAAGCTTGCGGGCGCTCTGCGGTGACACCGACAACGGGCTTGTCTGCACAGGAAAGGCAGAATCCGCCTAATAGTTTGATATCTAAGGTAGAAAGCATATAGCTAGATATTATTTGTGATTTTAATCCATGCTCCGGCGTGTCAACTTCAGGAATGTCAGCAGGTGGCGATCGCTAATTGAAATGACATTGCTATACTATGTTATCCGCGCGACGCTCTGTTTAAACTAGCCACAGTTTTGTATTTTTAATATAAATCCAAGATAGATGCGGTACGATCGATTGCACTACCGCTCTCAATCCATGCAATTAACAAGGCAAACATGACAGCCAAAATTGCTACAATCAGCCTTTTGTTTATAGTTTTGACTGTAGCATTCAGCAACACGCTTTCCCAAAATCTTTTTTTAAAACTTTTCCCTGACAGCAACTCGCCCAATAAATTAACATCAAAATCTACAATATTGACCGCCCGTACGAAAAACAGGGAGGAAAAAAACACCCTGCAAAATATTCTAGATGACAGCGCAAAATTAGAAAAACTAGCTGGGGATTTCCAATTTATAGAAGGCCCAATTTGGCATCCAGACGGCTTTTTGCTGTTTAGCGATATTCCCGCCAATATTATCTATAAATTTACCTCAAACCAGCAAGTTGAGGTATTTCGCCGCCCTTCGGGAAAAGCCAACGGGAATACTTTAGACAAAGAAAACCGCTTGCTTACTGCCGAACACGAAAATCGCCGCGTATCGCGCACTGAAAAAGACGGCAAAGTTATCACATTGGCGGATAGATACGAGGGAAAAAGGCTCAACAGTCCGAACGATTTGGTTGTTAAATCCGACGGCAGCATTTATTTTACCGATCCGTCCTACGGTGTTAGTAAAGACCAGGAAGAATTGGGTTTTTACGGTGTTTACAGGCTGGCACCCGACGGGCAATTAGCTCTGCTGGTTAAGGATTTAGTGCTGCCGAATGGCATTGCCTTTTCACCAGACGAGCAAAAGCTTTATGTTAACAATTCGGAAGCGGGATACATTGCTGTTTTTGATGTAAAACCGGACGGAACTGTTACCAACCAGCGGCTTTTTGCAGAGTTAAAAGATGCCGCCACTAAAGGCGGAGTTCCCGACGGTTTAAAAGTTGATTTAGAGGGGAATGTTTACAGCACCGGGCCGGGGGGAGTGTGGATTGTATCGCCGGATGGCAAGCTTTTGGGGAGGATTTCTGTACCTGAGACGGCGACTAATTTGGCTTGGGGAGAAAGCGATCGCAAAATGCTTTATATTACGGCTAATACAAGTCTGTATCGGATTCGCCTTAAAATTGCGGGTGTGCGGCCTGGAAAACGATCTAAAATCGGGCGAAGTTGGAAGTAAAGCGGTTTTTATTAGGGGTGATTGACGGGGTATGATATAATCGTAGGTTTGAGAATCAGTCATTCCCGATTCTTTAATCTCGAATCTCAAATCTCTAATGGTATTAATAGCTCGGTTGCACAAATTTCTAACTGCTACAGTCGATCGCAAATCCCGATCGCACACAATATTTTGGTTGACTTTGAGCTTGACATTTGCTGCACTTTATGATGTTTTAGGACTCAAGCAAGCCTTTAGCGCCGAGTATATGGTGCAAGACGATGCGAGGCAGCACGTTTTCTGGATGATGCGGTTTGTCGATCCTGAATTATTCCCCAACGATTTCATTGCTAATTACTTTCAATCTGTCGCCCCCGCAGGATACAGCACGCTCTACAAACTAGCCGCAACAATTGGCATTCACCCGCTATTATTTCACAAAATATTGCCGCTATTTCTAGGCTTAATCTCCACTTATTACTGTTTTGGCCTGTGCCTAGAAATGCTGCCAGTGCCGATGACGGGATTTATTGCATCTTTGCTGTTAAATCAGCATATGTGGATAACTGATGATTTGGCTTCTACAACGCCAAGAGCTTTTATATATCCGATATTCCTTGCTTTTTTATATTATTTGTCGCGCAGTTCCTTGCTGCCTTGTTTGGGAGCGATCGCGCTGATCGGACTATTCTATCCTCCTTACGCCTTGGTTGCTGCTGGAATTTTAGTTTTGCGCCTGCTATGCTGGAAAAACGGCGGTTTGTGCTTGTCGGGCGATCGAACAAATTACCTATTTTGCACTACAGGTTTGGGAGTTATTTTTTTAGTAATGCTGCCCTACGCCTTAGACAACTCTGAATTTGGCCCAACTTATACCGCAGCAGAAGCGAAGCAAATGGCCGAATTTGTCCCCAACGGCAGAAATGCTTTTTTTCGTCCAAACCCTAAAGATTATTGGTTAACAGGGCGGGGTAGCGGGATGTTTCCCAAGTCGCTGTTTACGCCTGTAACTCACTGTGTCGGATTGTTATTTCCGCTGCTGCTGTTTTTACGATCGGCTTTTCCCTTAGCCAATCAGATTCAAAGCAAAATCTGGCTTTTACTTCAGCTATTTTTAGCATCCTTGGCGATGTTTTTTGCGGCTCACGCTACCATTTTTAAGTTGTATCAACCAGGTCGCTATACGGCCTACGGCTTGCGATTTATTGTTGTTTTGATAAGTGCGATCAGCCTAACCTTCATTATCGATGGAGTCGGTTATTGGGCATCAAAAACCGCAACAAAATTTAATTTAAAAAATTTAGTGGCACTAATTACGACAGCGACAATCGCTATCGCAGTTGTTCTTTATCCCTGCTTAGTAGAAAAATTTCCCACAGTCGGGTATGTCGAAGGTAAAATGCCGGGTTTGTACAAATTTTTTGAGCAACAACCTAAAGATATCTTGATTGCTTCGATCGCTGCAGAGAGTGACTATTTGCCAATATTTAGTCAGCGTTCGGTTTTGGTGGCAAAAGAATATGCAGTGCCGTATCAGAAAGGCTACTACAGCAAATATAGACAGCGACTTAACGATTTGATTCGCGCTCAATACACTCCCGATAGAGCTGTATTGCAAAGTTTCATTAATAGCTATGGAGTTGATTTTTGGATGCTCGATCGCAATGCTTTGACTCTTCAGTATATAAAGGATGATGGCTGGCTAAATCAATTTGATTCAACACCGGAGGCGAGGCTTTCTCTCGAACAAGGGCAAATTCCCGCCTTAGCTTCAGCAATCACAAGCTGTGCTGTTTTTCAGAATGAAGCTCTAGTGGTTTTGGAGGCGTCTTGTATTGTAAAATAAACTGGAGTTAGAACGGCTCACACCCAGAAAAAAATGCCATACCATCCCCGAACTGAGAACGAGAAAAAATCAACTTTATTGACGAAAAATCTTGACTTTTAGGTTAAACCGGAGGCAAGAAACCCGGTTTCTGACCCAAGAATTAATAGTTTAGCGATTTGTAGTGAAATCCCCTTGCGGTTGCGACTCCTGATGAGTGATGTTGCGGATATCGGGCAATTAAATAATCTCCGCAATCACAGGTGAATATAGATCCGGGGTCAAGTTCGCAGACAATGAAAATTGCACAAAAGCTCGATCGCCAATTATCTCTTTAACAAAAACATGGCAACACTTTACGTCAACCCGCAAACAGGCAGTGATGCCGCAGCGGGCACCCAATCGGCCCCATTCAAAACTATAGCCCGCGCGATCGCCCGCGCTGCATCGGGAAGCACTATTGAGTTAGCACCGGGAATTTACAGCGCTGCTAGTGGCGAAAAATTCCCCTTGGAAATTCCCTCTGGAGTAAAAGTTATTGGCAATGAAGCTAACAAAGGTAGAGGCATTCTGATTCAAGGCAGCGGCAAATTTGTCAGTCCCACCGCTGCGGAACAAAATATCACGATACTGCTAGCAACTACTTCGGAATTGCGCGGAGTAACTGTTACTAATCTCGATAGTCGCGGCACGGGTGTCTGGATTGAGTCAACTTCTCCGACTGTGGCTAACTGCACTTTCACACTTTGTAAGGGCGAAGGCGTTTTTGCCGCGGGCACTGCTAATCCTGCGATTCTAGACAACATATTTGTGGAAAACTCATCCGCTGGGGTGATTGTGGCGGGAACTGCTAAAGGAGCAATACGGCGCAATATTTTTCAAAAGACGGGTTTCGGGATTTCTCTGCAAGCTCAGTCGGCTCCTTTGATTGTTGATAACCAAATTTTGGAAAATCGATCCGGTATCGTTTTAGCGGGGGAATCTCAGCCGATGTTACGCAAGAATCGCATTGAAAAAAATACCGAAGACGGTTTGACTGCGGTGGGGAAGTCGCTGCCAGATATTGGTACTGCTCAAGATTTGGGCGGCAATATTTTTCAGAATAACGGTGAATTAGACTTGCAAAACGCGACTGAGGTTAAGATTTCTGCGGTGGGAAATCAGCTCAATTCTTCGCGGGTGAAAGGTTTATTTGATTTGGGCAATGTGACGCCAACTCCGATTCCTGGCAAGCTACAGTTTAGCGACATCAGCACGCATTGGGCTAAGGATTTTATCGATCGCTTGGCAAAGATGAATATTGTTAGCGGCTTTCCCAACGGCACTTTTCAACCTTACGAGATTGTAACCAGAGCTCAGTATGCAGCTATGCTGGCGAAGGCATTTGAATTGGTGCCACGCCGTGAGGCAGCAGTTTTTAAGGATGTGGCGGCGGATTTTTGGGCCAAGGGAGCGATCGACCAAGCTAATCGAGCTGGCTTTTTGGCTGGATATCCAGACAGCACGTTTCGCCCGGAGCAGAATTTGACTAGAGTTCAGGCGATCGTATCTTTGGTAAACGGCTTGCAGTTGGGTGGCGGCAACCCCAATTCTTTGAGCGTTTATGTCGATCGAGCTCAGATTCCCAGTTTTGCCACCGACGAGATAGCAACCGCCACAGAGCGCAAAATCGTGGTCAACTATCCCGCGCGCGAAAAGTTTTCTCCCGCCCACGACATTACCCGTGGCGAGATATCCGCCCTCATCTACCAAACTCTGGTAGCCACAAACCGAACCGAGCCCATTAACTCTCCCTACATCGTCTGAGGGAATTAGGAGACAAGGGAGAGGATAACTTGGGCTACAAAGAACCAACCCATATCCTCTCGCCCTTGTCACCGATTGCCTCCCTCTTACCCACTCTCACCCACTCCCACTCTCCCAAGTCTTGATTTGCGAGTACCCGAATCGTTTTATGATTAAACATTAAGAAATTAAGCAATCCTTAAGGTTCGAGTGTCAGATTATGGCTAAAATTCAATTTTCTCGGGGTATAGACGAAGATGTTGTGCCCGAAGTGCGCCTAACCCGTTCTAAAAGCGGAGAGCAAGGCACTGCCACGTTTCTCTTTGAAAATCCCAAAGCTCTCAGCAGCACCAGTACCGAAGACATTACTGGAATGTACCTGATCGACGACGAAGGCGAACTCCTCACTCGCGAGGTTAAGGCTAAGTTCATCAACGGTCAGCCTGCGGGTTTGGAAGCTCTTTATATCATGAAAAGTTCCGCCGAATGGGATCGATTTATCCGTTTCATGGAACGCTACTCGGAAGCAAACGGTTTAGGATTTAGCAAGGCATAATGGGTAGTTGGTAATTGGTAATTGGTAATTGGTAATTAGCCGATCGCCGGTTGCCGGTTGCCGATTGCTTAGAAGAAGAAACTATGACGCAAATTCCTCACCCCGACTTATCTAAAATAACCGTAAACTGCGCTATCATTACTGTTAGCGACACGCGCTCCGCTGAAACCGACAATAGTGGCTTGTTAACTAAGAAGCTGCTAAAAGATGCGGGTCACTCGGTGGTAGCTTACACTGTTGTTAAAGATGATGCGGCCAAAATTGTATTGCAAATGCAGGCTTTTTCCCAGCGTGAAGATGTGGATGCAATCATTTTTAACGGCGGCACGGGCATCGCTCCCCGAGATACGACTTATGATGTGATGGAGAGTTTGCTAGACAGGATTTTACCAGGATTTGGTGAAATATTTCGGTTTTTGAGCTATCAAGAAATTGGTTCGAGGGCGATCGCCTCTCGCGCCGTTGCAGGCGTTTATCAAGGCAAGTTAGTCTTTTCTCTTCCGGGCTCTAGCAATGGCGTGAAACTAGCTGTGGAAAAGCTAATTTTACCTGAATTAGTTCACTTGGTGACGCAGTTGCGCGGTGGGTGAGAGCGAAAGTTCGGTTAATCACCTGGCAGAAAGCAATTTGGTTACAACCCCCCGATGCCTCCGGGGAGTGAGAAAAAAGCTTTGAATCCTCATCGCCAGCCCCCGGTTTAGCAATGAGGTCGCTTTCTTCAATCTCTTCAATCTAAAATCTAAAATCTAAAATCTAAAATCGACTGACTGAATTCACCGCAAGAAACGGGTGGCTTTGAGCCTACTCTATAGCTAAAGTAAGGAAACATCAAAATTCCCTTGACTTAGACTAGATGATTTCGATGCAGAATGCGAGTGTCTATGCTAGCGAAGATTATCACCGGATTGCTCGGGCGATCGCCTTTATGCGACAACACCACCTAAACCAGCCCAATCTGGCAACTGTGGCCGAGCACATAGGACTTAGTGAATATCATTTTCAGCGACTATTTACTCAATGGGCCGGCATTAGCCCCAAGCGGTTTTTGCAATATCTGACAGTTGAATATGCCAAATCAAAAATCACTCAGACTAAAAGCCTTCTAGACCTAACATTGGACGTGAGGCTATCGAGTCCCGGACGATTGCACGATTTATTTGTGAACTTAGAAGCAATGTCACCAGGGGAGTTCAAAGCAGGCGGAGCAGGTTTGCAAATTCGTTATGGTATTCACGATACCCCTTTTGGCACATCTGTAATCGCGACAACTGCCCGCGGTATTTGTAATCTTTATTTCTTGGAGACAACAGAGGAACAAACCGCCGCACAAAGACTGCGATTGACCTGGAAAAATGCTGAAATCATTCGTGATGAGCCAACCACTCAATCATTGTGTGACCTGATTTTCAATTCAGAAACTCTCAGCGAGCAAAAACCACTAACGCTCTTGGTAAAAGGCACTAACTTTCAGATTCAAGTTTGGCGAGCACTTTTGCAATTGCCATTTGGTGCGATCGCCACCTATCAGACGATAGCTCAAATGGTAGCACGCCCAACTGCTGCTAGAGCTGTAGGAAATGCGATCGGTAACAATCCTATCGGCTATCTAATTCCATGTCACCGAGTCATTCGAGAATCTGGAGAACTGGGTGGCTATGGCTGGGGAGTAGAGCGTAAAACAGTCATGTTAGGTTGGGAAGCTAGCCGTACAATCTGCGATCGATCCCGATAGCATTCCTATTTTTGCTACTTGCCTTGGCAATCGATCGCAGATAAATTTCAGGGTGCCAGGTCGATCGATATAAACTAGAAATATTGTGTATCGCCAGTTTTTCAATGACGCTGCCTACCGGATCTCGTTCTCCTGCTTTGTTCCAAACGCTTTCGCTGGTAGCTGACCCGATCGCATTTTTCGATCGCTCCTGGGCCAAATACGGCGATACATTTACCGCCCGCGTGTTGGGGCCCGCTTCGCCCCCCGTGGTGTTTCTGGGCCGTCCAGAAGCGATTCAGGCGGTGTTTACGACCTTAGCCGATGCCTTTGAGTTTGGCAAAGTGACCAACGTATTTCGCCCGCTGGTGGGAAATGAATCCCTAATTATGAATGAAGGGCCGCGGCACCTGCGACAGCGACAGCTATTAATGCCCGCGCTGCATCGGGAACAGTTGCACAGTCAAGGGCATTTGATTGTTGATTTGACGAAAAAGCAGACGATCGACTGGAAGGCCCCAGATGCGATCGCAGTCCGCGAAGAAATGTCAGATATTTCGCTGCAAGTAATCTTGCAAGTCGTGTTTGGATTAGTGCCGGGAGAGCGCTACGAACGGCTGAAACAATTGCTCAGCAAGCTTTTAGAGGCGATCACCTCTGAGCTTTACTCCATGCAATTTTTCTTTGAACCGTTGCAGCAAAATTTGGGGCCTTGGAGTCCGTGGGGGCAGTTTTTGGAGCAGATGGCGCAGATTGACTCGCTGATTTATGCGGAAATTGCCGAGAGGCGATCGCATTCTCTCGATTCGTCACGCACGGATATTCTGTCGGTGTTGATGATGGCCCGCGACGACACCGGCGAATCCATCGGCGATCGAGAATTGCGCGATCAGTTGATGACGCTGTTGTTATTGGGACATGAAACGACTGGATCGGCATTGACTTGGGCCTTTTACTGGCTGCATCAGTTTCCCGAATGCCTTGCTAGGTTGCGGAAGGAATTGGATGAATTGGGCGAGAATCCCGATCCGATCGCGCTTTCGCAGTCGCCCTACTTAACAGCAGTCTGCAAGGAAGCGCTGCGCGTTTATCCAATTGCCTTAATTTCGCAGCCGCGCAAGGTGAAACGGACGATCGAACTCGAAGGCTATACATATCAACCGGGAACGATTTTAATCCCCTGTGTCTATTTGGCCCACCGTCGCCCTGAAACCTACGAAAATCCCGCTCAATTCAACCCCGATCGCTTTTTAGATCGCAAGTTTTCCGCCTCTGAATTTTTACCATTTGGAGGCGGGAGTCGAAGCTGCATCGGGATGGCGTTATCGATGTTTGAAATGAAGCTGGTTTTAGCAACGGTGCTATCTTCCCGTGAGTTTGTATCGAATCTCGATCGGCCAATTCGTCCGGCGCGCCGGGGAATCACCTTTGTGCCGCCCGATCGGTTTCGGTTAACGGTTGTGGGCGATCGGCGTTAGATTCATTGAAAAGCCGTGTCAAGCAAGATATGTTATTCGATGAAAATCCCAGCAACTTTGTCTCCATTCATCGTCATGTGTACCACAAATTCATCTCCACCATCTTCAAAACTCAGCTTCCACAAATAAATCTGACAATTACCTTGTTTTAGCTCACCAAAATAATTAATTGAGTATCCCTTTTCCAGGCGGGAAGCGAGTTGCTCGCTAACATCGTCAAACATTTTTTGTGTAATGCTCGCTTTGTAGCCTGCATCGCCCACTGTTGTAAAAAGCTCGTAATTTTTCGCTGCCGTGGCATCCAAGATAACCTGCAAACAATCAATGACCTTTTGAGAGGGGGCTGTCAAGTTCATGATGATGTCCTTTAGTTAGGGTTCGATCAAAATCAGTAACAAATGGCGCTGTTAATAGTTCCTACGTCGGTCTAATATCAAATCCGGTTACATGGGAATTATTTATCAGTAGGGGGCGCGATCGCAGAAATTTTAAAATCCACAGATTAGACTATTTACACTCACGCACCACCCCAAGAACTGAATAATATCGATGCAACTTTACTATTTATAGCAGTTTTTAATCGAATTAAATAAAGACAGCTTTAGACACGGCAGTGCCGTGTCCTACCCGATATCTGTAGTGCACTATACTGAAAAGCGCTAGATTGCCTCAGCAACAATAGTGCGGTGTCGGACTGTATTGCAAGTGATTGTGGGCTGGGCAAAACCAGAATCAACTAAAGCTTGCTCAATATCCAACCCAAAATACTGATCCAAATAAGGCTCCGTACTCTTGAGCAAAGTCAAAATATAAGGAGGCATTTTGGCATAAATTTCCGACTGAGGATTCATATCCATAATTGTCAAGTGTCCGCCAACACGTAGCAAACGCCTCGCTTCCCGGAACACTTCTCTAGTAGCTTTCTGTGGCAATTCGTGACAAACTAGACAAATAGAAACTAAATCAAAAGCAGCCGCAGGCAAACCAGTAGATTCAGCAGCAGCGTGAACCCAAGTCGGAGACTTTTGATTTAAAAATTCAGATTCTCGCTGTTGGGAACGGTATTTAGCAACTGCTAAAAAATAAGGCGACAATTCCACCCCAGTCATCTTCGCTTCCGGGTAAACATCCCCAAGAGCAAAGGTACTCATTCCCACACTGCATCCTAAATCAACAATATCCTGCGGTGAAGAAGCAATCTGAGATTTGATGACCTCGTGATAGCTGGCGCGGAGTTTTGCATCGCCTTCTGCACCTGCTTCCGGCCAAATTCCGGCG
The DNA here is from genome assembly GCF_036701435.1 of Microcoleus sp. Pol12A5. Lineage (NCBI taxonomy): Bacteria > Bacillati > Cyanobacteriota > Cyanophyceae > Oscillatoriales > Microcoleaceae > Microcoleus > Microcoleus sp. Pol12A5. The sequence continues at coordinate 31,833 of NZ_JAUBQU010000048.1, read as the reverse complement.
TGAACTGTACGGGCTGCTACTTCAAATTCTGTAGCAGATTCCCAACTCAGATTACCTTTTTCATAAGCGTGGAATGAAGTTAGATAATATTTTGGGTAAACAAGATCTGGATTTTGGACGCTGAGCAATTCTGCATCCCAATTCCTAGCTAAAAGTGCTTGGACTTCTTGTTGCCAATGCACTCCGATTTTGGCGGCTCTTTTCATCATCATTTCCCGCGCTTGGTGCTTGGCTAGATTAGCCAAAGGTTTGATGGAGAGTACGCCATTTACTAAACGCGAGGCTAATCCGGGAGTTTTGTTAACTGCAACCGTCATATTTTATGTTTTTCTATTTTGCGCCATCTATTTTAACACATTGCGAGAATTTTGAGTATAGCGATATAATGAAACTTAACTTTGTGCTGGCGAGTGAAATGCAAATGTTTGGTGAAAAAGACTTTTGTTAATTAACCGCAGAGGGCGCAGAGAACGCAGAGTTAGAGAACAGAGAAAAGATAAGAGTAAGGCAAAAGAGGCTCCCGTCGTATAATATTTATGTGCGCTTACGTACTTAGTGCTGGGGAATTCATCTGGAATCTGGAATCTGATTTGCCGAAGATGGAGTATTTGGAAGAACACTATCAAGTATGGTTATTTAGGAGTTTGTCGTGAGCAAATCAATTGTGGAATTGGTTGACAATTTGCCGTCTTCTGGGATTACTGTGATGATGCTCAAATCCCTAGATTTTGTGGTTCCGGGGGAGTGGAATAATTTAACGGGTTTTGATAATACTATTCAAGCGGTGACAGGGGAAACAAAGCGCAAATTAGTTGAGAAAATTCGAGATCGCGCGATCGAGCTTTACGCCAACCCCAACGAGCCATATCAAGGGGTAGTAAGGCTTTACCAGTTAGCAGACAG
>NZ_JAUBQU010000048.1:16100-30830 GCF_036701435.1 Microcoleus sp. Pol12A5 | reverse complement strand
GATCGCGCGATCGAGCTTTACGCCAACCCCAACGAGCCATATCAAGGGGTAGTAAGGCTTTACCAGTTAGCAGACAGCGCTGACAGTGCGTTAGGTGCAACGGCTATGGCCAGTAAAATCAGCGAAAACATTGGCTTTTTTTCCTTTCTGAACCGCCTCACTCCCAAAGCTGACACAACTCAAACGATCGACTTGTGCGTCAAAGTGGCGATCGAGCTAATTGCCTTCTGCAAACTTAACAATATTTCCCTTGACAATGTGGGAAGCTTTGCTAATTATTTATCCAATTACAAAAGCGAATCTCTGATGCGGATGGCTGCATTAGTATGCGCTGACGGTTTAATTCCCCTTGGCCCGGACTTCCTTAGAGTAGCGCAAAATACCCTAGGTGGCTTGAATCATTCAGCCTTGCAGCAAAACTCAACATTCCAAAATATCAGCAATCTAATTCCCGGTGCAAATAATTCACAAAAGTTCGGATTTGTGACAGCAACTTTCGCCTCAGCGCAAGGTTGGATGAACAATTTAGTACAGTCTCGCGGCTTAACTCCCGCCACAGTTTTAGGCAATCTCAAGCAATACGTTGATGTTACCGATGACAAATTGGATTATGTCGCTGCGTTTTTGGACATGACTACCAATTATTACGAACATACGGGAATTCAGACAGTTGCTCGCCGATTGATCGATCGAGCTTATGCTGAAATAGCCTCTGGCAGATACTAGAAAAGTCGTTCTCAGGTGAGGGAACAGAGCGAGGCAGAGCCTCGGTATCTGCGTTCCCAGGCAGAGCCTGGGGACGAGGGGAGAAACTTCGCAATGTGAGTTAAAATAAGCTGATTATGTTTAGCAAACCTCTTTTAATCGCATTGTGAAAAACAAATCGCTTCCTTCATCCGTAACAGTCAAGCTAGGCAAATTTGTCTGGACATCAATGTGGCAATTAATGATGTCAAAACTAGCGCCGCCCGATCGCACGGGAGCATACATTCGCCCCAGCAGCAGTTTCCGCAACTTTGTCAGCACAGAAGCAGACAACCCTCACCAGCCCGCTGCGGGGCGGTATCGCCTCTTCGTGGGTACGGGATGCCCTTGGGCGCACCGCACTCTGGTGACGAGGGCGCTCAAAGGGCTTGAAGATGCGATATCGGTGTCTGTTGTCTATCCCTCTGAAGGGGGAATGTGGGTGATGGAGTCGGAGACTTTTGGCTGCAACACGATGCCGGAACTTTACCAGTTGGCTTTACCGGGCTATCAGGGGCGGTTTACGGTGCCGGTGCTGTGGGATGACTCGACAAAGACGATCGTCAATAACGAGAGTTCGGAAATTATTGTGATGCTAAACTCCGAGTTTAACGAGTTTGCTAGCAATCCTCAAATGGATCTTTATCCTCTGGATTTGCGATCGCAAATTGACGAGTGGAATGAGAAGATTTACCAATCGGTGAATAACGGTGTTTATCGCTGCGGTTTCGCGCAATCTCAAGCTGCTTATGACTCGGCTTGCAGTGAATTGTTTGCTGTTTTAGACGAGATCGATCGATCGCTCTTGAGGAGTCGTTACCTTTGTGGCGATCGGGTGACTTTAGCAGACGTGCGGCTTTTTACTACTCTATTCCGTTTTGATGCAGTTTACTACAGCTTGTTCAAATGCAATGTGCGCCGCATTCAAGATTACGAGCATTTGGGAGCTTATCTGCGCGATTTGTACCAGTTACCGGGAGTTGCTGGCACTTGCGATTTGGAGGCTGTGAAGCGCGATTATTACGGCAATTTGTTCCCGCTGAATCCCGGCTGCATTATCCCCGCTGGGCCCGATCCGGCGAGTTTGCTCAAAGCTCACGATCGCGCAGGGATCAGAAACCGGGTTTCTTAACAAAATCGGGCGTGAAGATGCCAGAATTATCGCAGAAACCCGGTTTCTAGGATGCTTGGGCGATCGCGTGGGGACTCAGAAACCGGGTTTCTTACCCAAATCGGGCGTGAGGATGCCAAAATTATCGCAGAAACCCGATTTCTTGGCTGAGGGTCGATCTTGTTAATGCCAACTCTACAACTGCCGTATTCTTGATGATTAACTACTCATCAACAGTCATATCTTCAAACAAAATAGGTTCAATTCGCTTCAATACTTCCTTAACTAAATCTTCTGGACATTCACCAATCAAACTTGCTTGCCTTGAGCGATAATCTTGCATAACGGAGTTGATCAGTCATAATTACACCTGTTACCGCTTCACCTTCAGGAATGGGAACATAAAACGGATTTTTGCGTTGTGTGGTGCTAATCGGACAGACAAACACAAACCCCATTTTTCGGTTAAATTTAGTTTGACTTACAACCAGTGCAGGTCTAGTACCCATTTGTTCGTGTCCGGCTTGAGGATCGAAATTGAGGCGAATGAAATGACCTCGTTCTGGGATATATTTTACCAAAATTCTTCTCCTTCTGGTTTTCCCCAAGAGATTTCTTCGCTGGGTTCTATTTCGCCTGCTAATAATTCATCTAGGGTATATTTGGAAATTTTCTGATTTACAGGTTCTATGACTATTTTTCCATTTTCTATACGGCAAATTACTGAATCATCTACTTTCAGGTTGAAATATTTTACAATATAGTCCGGTATTGGCAAAGCTAAGGAATTACCCAAGTTGCTGATGTTTATTTTTTCTGTCATATATTATTCACCACATAAACAGTTCTTTGTCAACATAAACATATTTCCCCAAAACCGTCAGTGGTATCATCTCCCCTCTCCCAAGTAAATCAATTGAAACCCCATCTCTAATCAATATTTTAAACAATTCCTCGTCATCTTTTATTAAACTAGCATCTAATTCAATAACTTAACCTTCTTCCCCCATTACCTCCAACAAATCAGAAGTAGATACTTGAAATATTTCCTGATTACACCGCGCAGTCAAGCAATTGCCGTAACTTTCCGTAGCTTCAATATCAGATATTACCCATTGCTTTAAGAGATAATTTTTGTCTAAATACTCAATGATTTTTGCAACTTTCAATTCCAGTGTTTCTTCTGCTTCCGGGCAAAGAGTCACAGCCCATTTTTGACCGATATTATAGGTAATAGCCGACTTTTCAGATTTCATAGTGCTTCCAAGATTCTACTTCTAGTAGGAGTACCACCAGTGGGATTTGGTATCCACCGATGTTGATGCGGTGGCGGCAGATGATCTGGACGGGGATTGCCATTAGGATAGGTGGGACTGGTAAAATCAATATCTCTTACGGGTTGCCCTGACTCATCAAACTCTCGCGCCTGATAAATCCTCTGGTTATAAGTATCCCATCTTAACTGAGAATCAGGGCCTAGAGCATTCGGATCGGGTCTTGATTCCCCAAGTCGTGGCGGTTGCTGGTTTTTCAGCACCAGTCTGCCATCTGCATAGCGTGAGTGAACTGACAATCTAAGTTTATGCTTTTTACTCAATCAACTTAATTATTATCTCACTTTTTAGAAGGCAATTAGTAGAGATGCGCGATCGCCCGTGCTCAGAAACCGGGTTTCTCCATAAATCTCTGTGATTATCGAAATTGAAGCGAATAAAATGACCTCGTTCGGGGATATATTTTAGCAAAATTCTTCTCCTTCTGGTTTTCCCCAAGAGATTTCTTCGCCCGGTTCTATTTCGCCTGCTAATAATTCATCTAGGGTATATTTGGAAACTTTCTGATTTACAGGCTCTATGACTATTTTTCCATTTTCTATACTGCAAATTACTGCATCATCTGCTTTCAGGTTGAAATATTTGGTTCTTCAGTACGTAGTATGCTAAACAACCCAAAATCAAGCTGTAAACCTTGTTAAATAAGGATTAAACGAAATATCGCTCATTCTAGCCCCATTCATCTAAATAAATAGTCAAAACCTTTGCGGAGCAAAGGTTTTGACTACATTTCTATACAAGTTGGCATACCAAGTAATGAAGAGCCATTATTTTTTGTATACTCATCCAAAGATTTTATAATAATTAGGATCTTTTTTAATAAAAACTCTCAGTCTAAATAATCGATAATAAAACACAACCTGTTTACTTAGTTTGTTGTTGATTTTCTCCCAAAGGGAACGTTTGGGATATTCAATCTGTTTATGGATGTCGAAGTAAATTTGTTTATCCTGAATAATTGCTTGTCCATTTTGGATTCTTACTCGTTCAATATTATCCTTAAAGAATGGAAATTTGTCTTCGCGAAAAAAATCAAATGTCATCCCAATTCGAGCCGCAGCTAGCCCCATAGCATAACCCTCACCATGATAGATTTCTTGCATTTCAAAAAAGTAAGAAATTGTCTGCCAAAGTTCAAAAAATTCCCCTTCTAATCCATTCTGTCTCTTCATGACAAACATAAACTCGTGAAGCCACTTCACTTGTTGAATATCAATATTTAGTTTTTGCCCTGCTGCTTTTATAACTTCAATTTCTTTCGGATTTTTAATGTTTTGTATGCGTTTGACCAAATCAGTACCTGCTCTTGCTGTAATTCCAGGAGACCAATTCATTTCTTCTACTAGAGGGCCTAGCAATCTAACATCAGAGTCTAAAAACATACAACTCTCAAATAGTGAGAGAGCTTTTTCAAGAACGAAACGTTTGTCATGATACCCTTTCACACTCTGGAGGTGGTGCTTGAACACCAGAACATGAGGGAAATTTTTAAACTGCTCTGGTTGATCGCTTAGGATACATAAAGTTGTGGAAGGCATATGGGTCTGGATATCTTGAGCTAGCATCTTTACATGAGCACGATACCTATCACCTACAGCTAGAGTACAAAAACAAAACTTTTCAGATGTGTCCATATGATTTGATCGCAAGAGATGTGAGTTAAACTTGCAGAAATTTTTCGTGAATCTAACTTATGAAAATATTTTATGTTGACACCCTTATTACGATCAGGTGATAATTTAACAGCACATCCCTCGTTTCCAGGCTCTGCCTGGTAACTGATATCCAGAGGCTGAGCCTCGCCTCAACCCACCAACAAACCCTCCATTCCCTTCTAGGCCCTGCCTGGTCCCTCGTTCCCAGGCAGAGCCTGGTAACGCATATCCAGAGGCTGAGCCTCGCCCCAACCCTTAAACAAACCCTCCATTCCCTCGTTCCCTCGTTACCAGGCTCTGCCTGGGAACGCATATCCAAAGGCTGGGCCTCGCCCCAACCCTTAAATAAACCCTCGATCGCCCCAATGGGAAGAAGCAGATACAAAGTAATATATTCCGACAACCAACCGCACTTTGTCACCTCTACAATTATCAACTGGATTCCTGTATTCTGTCAAGCAGAAATAGCACAAATAGTCTTAGATTCCTTAAGTTTTATGCAACGGGAGAAGCGTTTAGCCTTACACGGTTACGTTTTGATGGAAAATCACTTGCACTTAATCGTAACTTCTTCTGAATTGTCAACACAAATGATAAATTTTAAATCATTTACAGCTCGCTCCATAATTGAATTGCTTGAAAAAAATCAAGTTAGAAACATCCTCGATCAACTCGCATTCTATAAAAAGCTACACAAAAAAGACCAAAAATATCAGCTATGGCAAGAAGGGTTCCACCCGCAAGCTATTTTGGATGAGGCAATGCTGTTGCAAAAATTGAAGTATATCTACAATAATCCTGTTATACCAATTTAATGTGAAGTTGCACATATCTCGATCCCCCTAAATCCCCCTTAAGAAGGGGGACTTTGATCGGAATCTTGCCCCCCCCTTACTCAGGGGGGCTAGGGGGGATCGGATTCTATGCAACCTCATAAAAAATTGGTATTAGGCGCGGCTATGTTGACGATCCAGCTTGTTGGAGATATTCTAGTTATCGAAATTATATGGGTCAGGATGGATTGTTGCCAGTTGATTTGATTGATTGTTGAGTCGGATGATTTGTTTGAAGGAGCGAGGCAGAGCCTCTGGATATGCGTTACCAGGCAGAGCCTGGTAACGAGGAATTTTGTTTGAGTCCCTCTCAGCTCGGACTTTGTTTCTTTAGCCCCGAATTCTATTCGGCGGGTTCTGTTCTGTAGGTTCCTAACTTCCCGATAAAATCTCTTCGAGTGCTAATTTCAGCGTCGGATATTGATATTGAAAACCACTAGCTAAAGTTTGTTTCGGCAACACTTTCTGCCCTTCCAAAACAACTTTTGCCCCATCTCCCAACAGCATTTCTAAAGCAAAACTTGGCACCGGCAACCAAGAAGGCCGCTTTAAAACTTCCCCTAAAGTTTGGCACAATTCATTCATCCGCACCGGATTCGGTGCTGTCGCATTCAAAACGCCTTCAACTTGCGAATTTTGCAAAGCGTACAAAATTAAATCAACCACATCCTCGCGATGAACCCAAGAAAACCACTGTTTCCCAGTGCCCAGCGGCCCGCCTGCAAATAGTTTAAAAGGTGGCAGCATTTTTGCCAACGCGCCTCCCATTCCCAAAACTATCCCCAGCCGCAAAATTGCTAGCCGCGTTCCCGCATTTTTGACAGGTTGGGCGGCTGCTTCCCAGTCTTTGCACACTGCTGCTAAAAAATCGTTTCCCGCGAGGCTCGTTTCGTCAAACTCAGCGGTTTCGCTGGTTCCGTAATAGCCGATCGCCGATGCGCTAACAAACACCGATGGTCTAGGATTAGCATTGACGATCGCCTCCACCAATTTTGCCGTCGTCAGTCTGCGACTGTCCAGAATTTCTTGTTGGCGCGCCTCCGTCCACCTTTCCTCCGCAATCGGAACCCCTGCTAAATTGACAACAGCGTCGCAGCCCGCGATCGACTTTTGCCAATCACCAGACTCCGCCGGAGTGTAGGCAACAACTTCCAAATTCGGATAAGCTGAAGCCGGAAAAACTCGGCTAGCCTTCGCCGCATCCCTGCTCAAAACCACCACTTGATGTCCCGCAGCTTGCAGCTTCTCCACCAGCCGGCTACCTACAAATCCCGTTGCTCCCGCGATCGCTACTTTCATCTTTTACCAATAATGCACAGTTCTAGCAGTTTAGACGATCGTCCAAACTTGTTTTGAATTATACAAAAATAAAGAGCAGCCTCGATCGCCTCCCCACAAGCCAAGTGTATTTTCATTAAACTGATAAAGGACGCGAGGAACACAAACCATGCCTGCAAAAAAATCAAAGCTTCTAATTGCTGCCTCCATCGCCGCAGCAGGTAGCGCTGCGGTCTACTTTTACTTCCAGGGTTTGAGCCAACAAGTATCCAACCCTCAAGACAGCGCCAAAGTTGTACCAGACGAAGCAATGATGGCCGCCTTCATCTCGCCCAATCCCCAAGCGTTGTCACAATTGCAGCGATTTGGCACGCCAGGGGCTAAAAAGTTGGTCGGTCAGGGTTTGAAGACCTTTCAAGAACAAAGCTTGGCAGGCACTCAAATTGACTTTGACAGGGACTTAAAGCCTTGGTTAGGGGGGGTGATGGTCGCTTTGCTGCCCCCTGATGCTGTGACGAATACAGAGCCTCCAAAACTGCTGGTTGTAGTCAGCGTGAAAAATAAAATTAGCGCTTGGAATTTTGCTAATAAATTAAAATCTCAGCCCGGTGCAACTACTCAAGAAACCGAGTATAAAGGAGTTAAAATTTTTGAGATTGCAGAGCCAACTGGCAAGCGCTACAGTGTGGCTTTGCTGAACGACCAATTAGTGATGGCTCCTTTGAAAAAGCCTGTGGAATTGGCGATCGATACTTTTAAAGGAGAACCCTCCCTCGCCACCCAGCAGAGCACAACTAAGTTTTTTGCAGAGAGTGCTGGTGTCAAGAATCCCATCGCAACTGTTTATATTGCTGACTATCCGGTGGCAATTGAGCAATTGAAAGCTAATTTGCCCGCAGATATCCAGTTGCCTTGGACAGTGTTTTCGCAGTTCAAACAAGTTAAGTCTTTGGTTGCGGGAATTGGAGCGGATAGTGAGGGATTGAGGGTAAAAACTATTGCTCAGTTAGACCCTAAGTTCGTTCAGCAAAATCCACAATTCGCCTCGAAATTGTTGCCCAGATTTCCGGATGAAACTATTGCTTTAGTCGGCGGCAAGGGACTAGATCAAATTTGGTCGCAAGCGACAGCCCAGGCAAAAGATAGTCCGGAAGTTGACAGGGGAGTTCAGCAGGTGAGGGATAGTTTTAAGCGGTTGGATTTGGATGCGGATCGAGATGTTTTTGGTTGGATGAACGGGGAATTTGCGATCGGGGCGATCGGTTCCAATCAAGGGATTTTGTCTCAGTTGGGGATGGGGGCGGCGATGATTTTTGAAACCAGCGATCGCCCTGCTGCAGAAGCAACCCTGAAAAAACTCGATGCGATCGCCAAAAGCAATCCTACAGTCAGTGTCGCCCCCAGACAAGTTCAAGGCAAAGAAGTTACGGAGTGGCAAATACCCCAGCAAGGCACTTTATTCGGGCACGGTTGGCTGAATGAAAATTCTGTGTTTGTAGCTTTCGGCGGCCCTTTAGTTGATGTGATTACTTCGACGCCACCGCAACCGTTAAGCAGCAGTCGGAGTTTTCAGGCGATCGCTACTTCTTTACCGCGGGCCAACCAAGGTTACTTTTACATAGATATGGAAAAAACCATGTCTTGGGCTAACCAATATTTGCTTGCAGTACAGCCAAATTTAGTTTCCCCGCCCGCCGCTGAATTGCTGAATTCTCTCCGAGGAGTTAGCGTAGCCACAGCTTCTACACAACCGACAACTGCTGAGTTGGAGATGCTTTTTGCCTTGAAATCTAACCGGTAATTCTTCCTTCTATCCTTCTATCCCTTAAATCCCGATTCACTGCGCGTGGCCGGAGTTTTTCCTGACAAAAAAAAGATGCTGCCCTCAATGGAGGGCAGCTACTCAAATAAAGCATCTTAAAGTCTCTCACAACTTCAGAATTAACCTTCAGACATTCCTGATTTATTCGGCAATTGCAAATCATCCGGGTCTACGTAGTGACAAACTGCTTTGTCCATGCAAATCAAGGCCCAGCCGGATTTATCGATGCTCATCAACTTGTAAGAAGCTGGCTGAATAAAGAAACCTTTGTGGTTGCGGGTTGCGGGTTTGATGTTAACGTGGCTGTCAGTGCTCATGTTCTTACAACTCCTAGTATTATGGTAGTAAAATCTGAAAACCGCTGAGCGGGTTTGTCAATCGTCTAAGTTTTCAAATACTAGCACTGACTTTCTGAGTTTTCCATAAAGTTATTTATTGATTTATTACGATCTCGTAATAAAGCGCAAAGCCGATTTCCTCGATCCCCGCCCAAAAATCGACTTGTTTGCGCGGTTACGGCTCCAGAAGCCACTGTTTAACGCGGGCGAGACTCTTCCAGTCGGGTTTTCTCTTTAATCCTTCTTCAAAATTTTTTTTAACTTCGTCGAGCAACTCTTCGGAAGCCATCAGGAGTTGCTGAGCCACTTCTACGTGGGGGCGCACTCCTTTTTCTTTGAGATCGAGGATCGCTACTGCTAGGTTGATGCGAGCTTGGGGGTCGTGAGGGTTCAATTTAACGGCTGTTTTCGCTGCCTTTTGAGCCGGTGCGGGTTTATTTTCCAACAGGTAGAGCCACGCGAGGCTAGCCCAGGCATTGCCATTTTTGGGAGCTTTTTCGCACACTTCTTTAAACACGGGGATCAGATTAGCCGGGGCTTCGCCAGCTTGGTAGCGATCGAAACCGTCTTTAAACAATTCTTCAGGGGTCATTCGATTTTAGATTTTAGATTTGGGATGTTGCACGGAAAAGGGCATGGGGCAGTTAACAACTTTCTGCCCCATGCCCTCTTTTCCGATTTATGTAGAAAAAGAACTGCCACAACCGCAAGTTTGAGTTGCGTTGGGGTTAGTAAACTGAAAACCGCCCCCGATCATAGCATCGCTGAAGTCGAGAACCAAACCGTAGAGATAAAGAATGCTCTTGCGATCGCAAACTACCTGAAAACCGTCGTAGTCAAACACTTCATCGTCGGGTTTCACAGTGCTGGGATCTGCGAAATCCATCACGTAGGACATTCCAGAGCATCCGCCCTGGCGCACCCCTACCCGCAAGCAGAGGTCTTTACCTTGTTTTTCTCTCAGGGCTAAAACTTGACGGACAGCAGAGTCCGTCATTTGAATGCCGCGCTTTTCAGAAATGGCTTGAGTCATAATTTGCCGAACTCCTGAGACTGTCTAATGCTAAGAGTTTAATCTTATTGCTCCATTGTACAGGCATTCGCCAGAAGGCATTCGGTTAGATGCTGAAGGCCGAATTTTTAGCTTCTAATTTTTAATTCCCGTGGGGCCTCGTTCCCCAGCTTGATGTCCTCTCCCCCTATAGGGTTTATGATTGAGAAGCAGCGGTTGACCGGCTATCGGCACCGCAACAATGCTTCACCCAACGGGCTTACTCTATGGCAGCGCTGAATCGCTCTACTCTTCGTCGGCTACAAAACTTACCTCAAATTCCCAGCGTGTGGGAGGGCGATCGCCGACCCTTATCTAATGCTGACTCACACATGATGCTAGATGACGATGACGTTCTAGAAGCTGGTGGCGAGTGCATTCTCTGGGTCGATGGCTCCGAAGGAGTCGTGAGGGCTATGGACATGGTAGGCCCAGATGCTGGCCCAGAGGCGATCGTCCGGGCCCTGCTACGGGCAATGGAACATCCCCAAAGTCCGGCTCCCGCAGTCCGCCCCCAAAAAATAGTAGTTAAAAACCGAGAAATTCAATTTTATCTGCGGGGCGTACTTCAAGATTTAAGCATTTCCATTGACTACGTGCCGGAATTGCCCTTAATTGACGAAATATTTCGCGGCATGGAAGAGGTGGCGATCAACAGACCTCCTGAGTTACCCCCTCAGTATGCTGAAGTTTTAATGGAAAAAGCTGCTCAAATTTGGCATGATGCTCCGTGGCGGACTTTGAGCGAACACCAAATTATATCTATTGAAATCAATCAGTGGGATGTCGGCAGCCTCTACGTGTCGGTATTGGGGCAAGCCAGAATGGATTATGGAGTTTTACTGTACCGTTCTCTAGAATCCTTGAAACGGTTTCGAGAACGAGTCGTCAACGATGAATCTTTTGAAGATTTAGAACAGGCTTTTTTAGGGCAAGACTGTTTGTTTGTTACCTTTGAAAGTGCAGCAGATATTGATGAGGACGACGACGAAGAAATTGATTTAGCCGATTTGCCTCCATCGGAAATTGAACCAAATTTCGGCAACCTGCATCCTTTAGAAGGATTGCGATCGATTCTTTACGAAGAAGAAGCTCTCACGATGTTAGTGGCTCTCGAAGCATTTCATCGCTTTTTCCGCAACGGTCGCCGGAAATTGGGATCGGACACTTTTCCCAGTCTTAGCAGCCGCTACCGCATCCCCGTTCCGCAGGCTGACGGAGAAATTCAACAGGTATCCGTTAAAGTTTCCACGATGCCCGAGGTATCAGACGAATTATTACAGATGCTCGGTGATGACGATGATGACGATGATGACGATGATGATGATGAATTTGACACGCCACTGCTGCGGGACGATTTGGTGCCGCAAAATTCATTTTTGAGTCTCGGCGCCGTACCTTGGGAAACGGTAGATTTCCTGCGCCAAAGTGTCCAGTTTCACCAAGGTGCAGAAATTGATATTAATACCGCCGGAGATGGTTTGCCGGTGGTGATGATCCAAACTTCTCATCCGAAGGCAAAAACTATGATTCAGGATTTGAAAGAAGCTGGAGGCGTGAAGGGGATTGGTTTTAATCCGGGCGAAAATCCTTTTCAGGATGAGCAATATGACTTGGGTATTTTGCAAACCAAAAATGGGGAGCTGTATTTGTTTGGAGAGTTTAATGAAGACGATCCGGTGCATCAGGAAGCTCGCAAGAAGTGGGATCGCCGCTGTAAATTAACCAACGGTTGGTGCGGTTTGATTATTGCTAAAGGGTTGATGGGTGCTTCTCGCGGTCAGCCTCAGTTTAAGGATATGATCGCTTTGCTTGAGGTGCGCTGGGTGTCTGCTAAAGAGTTGGGAATTGGGCCGCTTCAGTTGATGCCGATGTTTTGAAGTTAGTTGACTGTTGACTGTTTTAAGAAGAAAGAGGTAAAAGTAATTTGCAAGGTGCGCCGCAGCGCACCGTAGTTCTTAAATTATTAAGGAGAATGATTATGTCAAATTATACTCAAAAGCGAGAAGTGTTAGTCGCCCTTGATGCTGAATTCGCGGAGAAAATAGACCAATTTACTGATAATTGGACGGAGGCGATCGAACAAGCTCTCCGTCTCTGGTACGCTAAGCAAATAGAAGACAAGTTGCGGAAATTTTATCAAAACCGCAGCCAAGAAGATATTGAGGATGAAAAACAATGGTTTAATTTGGTAGAGGAACAGATAGAAGAAACATGGAGCAGCGATGGACTCTAACTCAACAGTAAAAACTTATCCCCGCCAAGGTGAGATTTATCTTTCTAGGGCTTTACGTCAGTTAGGAGATACAAAAAAAAGACCTGTAGTTGTGGTTTCTCCCGATATCCGCAACGAGTTTACTGATTCTGTAATTGTTGTTCCTTTCACAAGTAACCTTGCAGGAGTAGAAAATCCTACTCGCGTCTTGATTCCTCCGGGTGAGGGAGGATTGCAAGCTGATTCTCTAGCTGTATGTGAAAACGTTTCTGCTTTGCGGCAGACATTCCTAGAACAAGGTCCTTACGGTCAAATTAGTGCCGATGTCCTAGCAAGAATTCAGAGGGCTGTACAAGTGTCGATCGGCATTTATGAACTTTGAATGTTTCGGAAATTCTAAAATTTGTTACAATCTGTAAAAATACGGGAAAGGATAGGTAAAATGCGGGTTGCGATCGCAGGTGCGGGACTGGCTGGAATGACCACAGCAGTCGATTTAGTGGAGGCCGGCCACGAAGTAGAAATTTTTGAATCCCGCCCCTTTGTCGGCGGCAAAGTCGGCAGTTGGGTAGATCCCGACGGCAATCACGTTGAAATGGGTTTGCACGTCTTCTTCGGCTGTTATTATAACTTATTTGCCCTGATGAAAAAAGTGGGAGCTTTTGACGATTTGCTCCTCAAAGAACACGTCCACACTTTTATCAATCGAGGTGGCGAAACAGGTTCTTTAGATTTTCGCTTTCCGGTGGGTGCTCCTTTGCACGGTTTGAAGGCATTTTTCACGACATCTCAGCTATCCGTACAAGACAAAATTCAAAATGCGATCGCCCTGGGAACTAGCCCGATCGTCCGAGGTTTGATAGACTTTGACGGGGCAATGAAAACTATCCGCGATTTGGATAAAATTAGCTTCGCTGACTGGTTCCGCAGCCAAGGTGGCAACCAAAACTCGCTCAAAAGAATGTGGAATCCGATCGCCTACGCACTGGGTTTTATCGACACTGAAAATATTTCTGCGCGGTGTATGTTGACAATATTTCAATTCTTTGCATCAAAAACCGAAGCCTCTGTCATGCGGATGCTAGCCGGTTCTCCCAACGAATATTTGCACAAGCCAATTGTGGAATATTTGGAAAAGAAAGGAGCAAAAATTTACACGCGGCGCAGAGTAAGAGAAATTCAGTTTGAAGAAGGCGAAGAAACCCGCGTAACAGGCTTGCTAGTAGCTAACGGCGAAACAGAAGAAAATATTACCGCCGACGCTTATGTTTTCGCCTGCGACGTGCCAGGAATTCAGAAAATATTGCCCCCAGCTTGGCGCAAATGGTCAGAATTTGACAACATTTATAAATTAGATGCGGTGCCGGTTGCTACAGTACAATTGCGGTTTGACGGTTGGGTAACGGAACTGGAAGACGAAGGCAAGCGCAAACAGTTGAGTCACGCTGTAGGAATCGATAATTTGCTATATTCAGCAGATGCAGATTTTTCTTGTTTTGCAGATTTGGCGCTGACAAGTCCCAAAGATTATTATCAAGAAGGAAAAGGTTCGCTGCTGCAGTTGGTGCTGACACCGGGAGATCCGTTTATTAAACAAAGCAATGAGGCGATCGCCCAACACGTACTTAAGCAAGTTCAGGATTTATTTCCCTCAGCGCGGGAATTAAACATGACTTGGTACAGTGTAGTTAAGCTCGCTCAATCTTTGTATCGCGAAGCACCGGGAATGGATGTTTTCCGCCCTGCTCAAAAAACTCCGATAGCCAATTTCTTTCTAGCAGGAAGTTACACTCAGCAAGACTACATCGATAGCATGGAAGGAGCGACACTTTCAGGCCATCAAGCGGCTAAGGCAATTCTCGAAGCTTACAGTCATTAGTCATTAGTCCTCTCTCGTTTTCTCTGGTGGTTCCCAGGCCTAGCCTGGGAACAAAAAAGAAACAATTCTTCAATCTAAAATCTAAAATCTAAAATCTAAAATCCCATGACTGATTGGTTAGAACACAGCGTCCAAGTAGAAGTGGCAATTCCCATCGAATTAGCGTGGCAACTCTGGTCAGATTTAGAGCAAATGCCGCGCTGGATGAAATGGATCGAATCTGTTCATGTTCTCGAAGAAAATCCAGAATTATCTCGCTGGAAACTTGCAACTGGCGGGTTAGAATTTAGCTGGCTTTCTCGGATTCTCAAATTAGTGCCGAATCAGATAATTCAGTGGGAGTCGGTAGATGGTTTGCCAAATCGAGGTGCCGTAAGATTTTACGATCGCAAAGACAGCAGTATCGTCAAGCTGACAGTGGCTTACGGAATTCCCGGCTGGCTGGGAAAATTGATGGATAACCTATTTCT
>NZ_JAUBQU010000048.1:0-16000 GCF_036701435.1 Microcoleus sp. Pol12A5 | reverse complement strand
GACAGCAGTATCGTCAAGCTGACAGTGGCTTACGGAATTCCCGGCTGGCTGGGAAAATTGATGGATAACCTATTTCTCGGCCGCGTGGTTGAATCGACAATTCAGGCTGACTTGGAAAGGTTTAAAGAGTATGCTCTGAAAGTGAAAGCGACATCTTAAATTCTGAGGACTAAAGCCCTGGGGTTTTTAATTGTAACGCGAGAGTCGATCGCGCTTTGGCGTCAGTATCATAGAGATGTGCTGCTGATTCCTTCTCGGTTCAGTTATGAGTTACTGCCTAAACCCTGCCTGTCAAAACCCGCAAAATGCCGATCGTACCCAATTCTGCCTGAATTGTGGCTCCAAACTGTTGCTGAGAGAGCGTTACCGCGCCATCAAACCCCTCGGGCGCGGCGGTTTCGGCCGCACTTTTTTAGCAATAGACCAAGACAAACCCTCAAAACCGCGCTGTGCAATTAAACAGTTTTTCCCCCTATCCCAAGGTACCAGCAGCAGCGAGAAAGCAGCAGAATTATTCAACCGAGAAGCGGTGCGACTGGACGAATTGGGAAAACACCCGCAAATTCCCGAACTGCTGGCGCACTTTCAGCAGGAACGCTATCAGTATTTGGTACAGGAATTTATAGAAGGTCAGAATTTACAGGAAGAGTTGGCGCGGACTGGACCTTTCAGCGAAAGTCAGATTCTCAGTCTGCTGAAGGATTTATTGCCAGTATTGCAGTTCGTGCACGATCGCAATGTAATTCACCGAGATATTAAACCGCCCAATATTATCCGCCGCCGCATTTCTCAAACTCCCATAATTTATACTTACCCGACATTAACCGGGGAATTAGTTTTAGTTGATTTTGGCGCTGCAAAAGTTGTGGAGGGTTTGAGAGAAACCGGTACAGTCATCGGTTCTCCCGAATTCGTGGCGCCCGAACAAATTAGAGGTCAAGCGGTTTATGCCAGCGATTTGTACAGTTTGGGAGTAACTTGCATTTATTTGCTGACTCAAATATCTCCTTTTGATTTGTTTGATATCAATCAAGATGCTTGGGTTTGGCGAGACTTTTTGAAGGTTCCAATTGATCCGAAATTAAGTCGCATCCTCGACAAAATGATCGAATCGAGTCTCAGTCGGCGCTACAAATCTGTAGCTGAGGTATTGAAAGATTTGCAGCCGCAGCAGTCGGCGGGGGCGGGCACGGGGGCACCGCCCCTACCAGCGCCTAAAATTCCCGTGCCGCAGAGGACGCCTGTGGTGCAGAATGCAGTGCCCCCAACGCTTGCAGGCACAATTATACCTGTGCCGCCGATGCAGCGGGTTGTACCCGCACGCGCGCCTACTTGGAGGTGTGTTCATACTCTGGTAGGGCATTCTAATGCTGTCACGTCGGTAGCTTTCAGTCCTGATGGCGCGACTTTAGCTAGCGGCAGTGAGGACAAGACGATCGAGATGTGGAAGTTGGAGACAGGTAAGCGGTGGTACACTCTGACGGCTCATTCTGACTGGGTGACTTGTGTGGCGTTTAGTCCTGATGGCGCGAGTTTGGCTAGTGGCGGCCGGGACAAAATGATTCATATTTGGGATTTGAATAAGGGTAAGTGGTGGTACGCTTTGGCTGGTCATTCTGACAGGGTTTCTGCTGTGGCGTTTAGTCGGGATGGTCAGGTTTTGGCTAGCGGCAGTCGGGACAAAACTGTGCAGTTGTGGAATTTGAATAAGGGAAGGCGGATGTCGGCTTTGACTGGTCACGCTGGCGGGGTGGAGGCGGTGGCTTTTAGTGCTGGGGGGGAGTTTTTGGCGAGTGGCAGTCGGGACAAGACTGTGCAGTTGTGGGATTGGCAAAAGGGTCGATCGATTTGTACTTTAGCAGAACACGGGGATTGGGTGCGGGCGATCGTTTTTGCTGCGACCCCCCCCTTGGTAAGGGGGGGAGTAGGAGAAGGATTTACTTCCTCTGTGTCCCCTGCCGGTCAGACCTCCCCCAGCCCCCCCTTGGTAAGGGGGGGAGTAGGAGAAGGATTAATTTTGGCGAGTGGCAGTCGGGATGGTACGGCGAAGCTGTGGCGGGTGGATGCACAGGGGCGAGGGACACTGCTGCGGAGTATGAGGGACAATTCTGGGGATGTTTTGTGTGTGGCGTTCAGTCCTGATGGTCGGGTTTTGGCGACGGGGAGTCGGGATGGCACGATTTATTTGTGGGATGCGGGTACGGGGGGTTTGCTGGAAATTCTGACGGGCCACGGGGGGGAGGTTTTGTCGGTGGCGTTTAGTCCTGATGGGGGGAGTGTGGCTAGTGGTGCGGGCGATCGAACTGTGAAGATTTGGCGGGGGATTGGGCATTAAGGGCGATGTCAAGAGTGCCCGCTTAAAAAAATCTCATATTTCTGCTTGACAGGCGATCGAATGTTCTGCTACATTAGGAATCCGTGAGGACGCATAGCTCAGTTGGTTAGAGCACTACGTTGACATCGTAGGGGTCACTGGTTCGAGTCCAGTTGTGTCCATAAATTTCCATCATTTATAAATCAAGGGTTTTAGGTTTGCTGTTGTACAGTAACAAATTATTTGTCACTGATAACAGATTGATGTCCAGTTAACAAATTATCTGTCCGCGTTGACATATTATTGTCCTCTTTGACAAATTAATATTATTAATGTTTTGAGGACACAACAGGACTCGCTTTCAACCCACCGTTGCAATTTTAATCATAACTAACTTACAAGAAGCTACCCTAGTCGGGATGGCCATTGAAGCCTCAGATGTGCCAAGCGCACGGCAAGCGGATCAATATTTCAACCCACCCCTAGTCGGGATGGCCATTGAAGCTCTATTGCTGTAGCGCCATTTCATCCTTGTTTGGAACTTTCAACCCACCCCTAGTCGGGATGGCCATTGAAGCACTAAGTGCTTAAACCCTAACCTAAACTGGCTTCCAGAAACAAATTTCGTCAACCTTGAAAATGTTGCCCTGGAAACTGTCACAACTGGAGGGTTAACCATCCCAGACAAAGCCCAAATTTAGTCGGGCTATTAACTTCAGAAGATTCGTCAACCTCTTGGGGATTTGGCTCCCGCTTAGGTTCACGAAAAAAATAAGGTGGGTTCCCCCTTGGTCGAAGGTGATTCAGTAGCTACCACTGCGGTAAACCCGCACCCGTATTGCTGGGGGCGCACCTAATTCCTATCCGCAAGGGATAGCAGCTTCGGGGTGGGCAGCTACCAGGGTCAGAAAGCACAACGGTCTTCCAACCGTCAAACTAACCCTCATTTATCACTGCTCAGAGGCTCTTACGAGCATGACCAGCGGCGCTATTTACTATTCTATTGTCAAGGTGCAGTTAGTTGTCAATTAAGTTTTGGAACGTGAGTGATAGACGGAGATCGCTATCTCTTTTGCTTTCTCTTGGGGACTTCCTCTAACTGGCTGCTGTCCCTCTTCGATCGCCATCCCAACTTTCGCTGCTTGACTCTTGATACACTCAATTAGTCTGCCATAACTCCAATTGTGAACGCTAACCCGGTATTGTTTAGCGTAGTTTCGCTGACCTTCTAAAAATTCTGGGCATTTTTGCTCGGCTAAAGCTTGAATTTCGCTTTGGACTATTTCTCGCATATCGCCGAGTTTGGGTAAGACGATGCTACTAGCTTGGTAGTTTTGCGCGATCGCCACAATCTCTTTCGCTAGTAATCTATCTACATATTCCCCTAACTCCGATTCTCCCAAACGGTTAGGGGCAGCCAGTTTTTGGGCGCTGTGTCGCTGTTGGGAAGTGCGCTGTTTTTCCTGTCGCTGGCGGTTGAGTAAATGGTAATTTTTACCGAGTAGCTGTTTGACACTGCGGTAAGTCAGGGGTTTAGATGCGATCGCGTCCACTATGGCGATGGTAGCAGGTTTTTCTAAGCCCAGACTCACACCAACGAGAATATGAGGTTGCCCCTGATATAAAGGTTGACTGGGGCGGGGGAAAGGGTTATTAATACGAGTTAATGTAGAGTTTTTGCGCTGAATAAAGGCTTGCTGGTTTTCGTTAAGGTTGCCTTTTTCTTTGGTTTTGGTGAGGAGTTGGGCAATTTCGGCGGCTTTTTCTTGCTTGACTTGTTCTGTACCTTCGGCAGTCCAGAGACGGGTATCAACTGTGCAGTAAAGGGTTAAGCGGTGGACGTTCCAAGGTTCGCCTCTTCCTTCTCCTTCTTGCCAAGCAATGCGGCCGCTACGGAGGGTGAAAAGGCTGCTGGAATGTTGGTTTTTGCTGGCTCGTTTGATTTGTTGGTCTTCTAGGAAACGATTAAACCAAAGGATTTGACGCTGGTCGCAATAGATTTGAAAACTGTGTTCGCTTAGGCCGTGGAATTTAACGCAGAGGCGATTTGATGGGTTTTTAAACCAGGTTAGGTGTTCGCTGGTTTCGTAGGCGACGGGGAAGGGTAGGGTGCTGGGTTTTTTCAATAGTCGGTCTTGCCAGGATTTAGCTTGGGCTTCGTTTTCGGGGACGGTGGTAGATGCGATCGCTAATGTTTCTAACCATCTAGCGTTTGTTAAGTCTCTACCTTTGGGCATTCTGGCGGTTAGCTGTTCGATGAGGCGCTGGATTTGGATTTCGACTCGGCGGCGACGTTTGGCAAATTTTTCTGGGTCTTCTTCTTTATGGGTGAGTTTACAACCGTTTTTCAACAAGTAAGCGATCGCGCTTCGGTTCAAGTTGTCTTCACTTTGGCGGTAGGCTTCAAACAAGCTGTGAGATAGGCTGCGGTTAGTTTCGGAAACTTTCGGTTTTTTTGCTTTTTTACTTGTTTTTTTAGGCTTGGGAGAGTCGGCGAGGGCTGAGTCCGGAGTAAATTGAGCCAAGATTTCAGCGGCTTGGGTGCGAAGGGTGTCTAAGGTGACACCGTTAGTTTCTATGAGTTCGGCATCGCTTTTGAGCATTTCTAGCCAACGAGTTTTGCCTTCGAGTTGGTATTGCAACCGTTTCATTAAGGCTAACCAAGATTTGTAGATGTAGTTAACGAGGGCGATCGCACTCATGTAAAAGCGACTGGGTTGACCGACATAGCGGGGGTCAGTTTTGAGAGATTCCCAAAGCTGTTTGATCAGTCCTGCGGGCAGTTTGCCGTTTTGTCGCCACGTCGGGAAGTCGGGGTGTTGGCCAACTTGTTCTAGGAGTTCATTGATTAGGGGCGTGTTTTTCTGTGCCATTAACTCCCAAAGTTGACGGCGGGTGGGCTCGTTGGCGATTAGGCGACACTGGATGGTGATTTGACTCATCGCTATTTTTAACACTAATGTTTCAATACTAACATTAATGTATAAATTAGCGCTGCTGTAGAATGAGTTTCATGGAAAAGCGCTTTTTTACGAGTAAGCAGGCGGCCCAGATTGCAGGCTGTACGTTACGTCAGTTGCAGTATTGGCGTGAGAGTGGGGTTGTTGTCCCTGTGATTACGGAAACGGGGACGGGGAGGAGTATTTACTACTCTGAGGGAAATTTGGTGGAGTTGGCGGCGATGGTTTATTGGCTGTCGGTGGGTTTTACCTTTGAGGTGGCGCGGGAAGTGCTGAAGACGCTTAAGGAGCAGTATCCGGGGCTTTTGAGCGATCGAGAGCCAAAGCGGTTAATTTTTGTCAAAGAATCACAGGAAGGAGCGGCTAAGTTGGTAGAGTTCGATGGGGAGAAGGTAGTAGCAGCTTGGGCTGAGGGTAAGTTTGTCGTACCGGTTTGGTTAGATGTGATTCATGCGCGGTTGCGTGAGAAGGTGAAGGGGTAGAGTGCTTGGTCCAACTGGTAGAGTTTGATAGAGAGAAGTTTTAAGTCCGTTTTAGTTAGGGCTTGCTGAATAAGTCCAGGAAACTCAAAAAAGTTCGATCGCGCTATCCTCTAGGGCTTGCTGTGTAAACCTTTAGCTCATTATTCAGCAAGCCCTAGTTAGATATCATTACATCAACAACCTGAAACTGTTCAATGCTGCTTCTAAATTTTCAGCTATTGTTGATGCTAGTTCGTCTGGTTCTGGTAAGTTATCAAGATCAAGCAAGCTCTTATCTTTCTGCCAAAAGATATCTAGGCTCGTTTTGTCTCGCGCCATAATTTCTTCATAGCTGAACTTACGCCAAGGATCTTCAGGACTGTGTTCTGGATGCCAAGTTTGCATACGTTCATGGCGCTTTAAGGGGTTATAACATTGGATAAAGTCTTTCAAGTCTTCAAAGCGTAAGGGTTTCTTCTTGAGAGTGTGGTGAATATTAGTGCGATAATCGTAATACCACACATCTTTAGTCCAAGGGTCTTTACGAGCAGGTTTATTGTCAAAAAACAGCACGTTTGCTTTTACGCCATGTGCATAAAAAATGCCAGTAGGCAAGCGTAGAATGGTGTGTAAATCAGTGTTTTGTAGCAACTTTTTGCGTAAAGTTTCCCCTGCGCCTCCTTCAAAAAGCACATTATCTGGCACTACTACCGCCGCTTTACCACTGGTTTTTAGCATGGTACAGATATGCTGCACGAAGTTTAGCTGTTTGTTGGAAGTATTAACCCAAAAGTCCTGTCGGTTGTAGGTAAAATCATCTTTCTCCTGCTCACCTTCTTCGTTATTAGCAGTGATACTGCTCTTTTTGCCAAAGGGAGGATTGGCTAGCACATAGTCAAAGCGTTGTCCAGTATCCGCTGCTAATGAATCATTGGGAGAGATTGTTGGCTCAGTATCAATCTCACCAATGTTATGCAAGAGCATATTCATTAAGCACAGGCGGCGCGTGTTGGGAACAATTTCGTTACCGTAGAACGTTTTATTTTTGAGAAACTGTTTTTGTGACTTATCAAGTGAATGGTTGTTAACTATGAAGTCATACGCAGGTAGAAAGAAACCACCTGTACCACAAGCAGGATCAGCAATAGTTTTTTTTGGTTCTGGACGGACACACTCAACCATAGCTTTGATCAATGCTCGTGGTGTAAAATACTGCCCTGCGCCCGATTTAGTATCCTCAGCATTTTTTTCCAGCAGTCCTTCGTAGATATCGCCTTTGACATCTGCACCCATTGTCACCCAAGCTTCGTTGTCAATCATGTCAATTACACGAGACAACATTGCTGGATCTTGAATTTTATTTTGAGACTTAATAAATATTTGACCAAGCATTCCTTTTTTCTGTCCCAGTTCGCGCAAAAGCTCAATATAGTGACCTTCAAGTTCTGCACCACGTTTAATTTTTAAGCTTTGCCAGTTATATTTAGCGGGAATACCAACTTCTCGGTTGTAAGGTGGCTTGGCATACTCATCTGCCATTTTCAGAAAGATGAGATATGTGAGTTGTTCCAGGTAGTCACCGTAGCTCACACCCGCGTCCCGTAGAACATTGCAGAAGCTCCAAATTTTGGCAATGATTTGTGATGTTGTCATTTGCAATGTTTTTATATTTTTAGTCAAGAACTAACTGAATCCATTCTAAATTACGTTTGCCTGCTATATAACGTTCGGCAAATAATGAAAATTGCGCTTTTATATTTATAGCATCTTTGAGAAATTTTAACTTCGTTTCAAACCTAGTAATTGCTTCATTATCTCCCACAGCAATTTTTTGAAAATCGTATTCAGCATCGCTTATAAAATGTTCTAAGATATGGGCTAATTTTTTTCTCTCTTCAACTATTTCGCTGTGATGCAAATGATAAAGCTTAATCGATTCTTCTACTCTATCTCGGTCAATTTGATTTGCTGAAGTTACAGAGCATGGAGTTCCATCATCATTAAAGTCCAATAGCTTAACATCTGCTTCCATACAAGGATCTAGCAATTTAGGTCTTTCGTAAACTTCATCACCGGGTTTATAAGCTCTTTTATTCTCGTCTATTAGTGGGAAATAGTTGCCTTTTCCACCTAATCTATTATTATTTCCCAAATCCTTGCGGCGTTTATTACAATATCCACATGAGTATCTATAGTTTCTGTAATCAAAAGCTAGCCATCTATAACCATCATGTTTAGGTTTTACTTGCGAAACCTTCTTTTTAGGTCGAAAATGCTCAACCTCTTTATCAGACCGGGACTGGATCGCTTCACAATACCAGCATTTTTTATCAACAACCTGTTCTAGCGCAGGCTTTAAATCCTGCCAAACGTTACAAAAATTATCTATGTCTGCACCTTGAGCAACTTCTATAGTTGCTTTTTGAGAGTTCGCTAACCATCCATTAGGTAGTACAATTGAATTAATATCTATGTAGCGCATACAATTTTTTAGGAATCTTCATTCTTTGACATAATTTTCTTCATAAGCTCTAGTGCTGCCTTACGCTGATCTTCTGTAGGTAAAACTTCTTTTGATCTTTGTTCTTCTAAAGCTTTTTGATAATCATGACGAGCGCGAAGGTATTCTGTAAATAAAGGATCTCGAGCTTCATGTCGGAAGCCATAGCTTTCTAACTCATCATTGAGCTTTTTTAACTCTTGTTTTTGAGTATTGTCTAATGGAGTTTCTGAAAGTGACAATTCTCTTTTACGTGCTAAAAGGCTCAATGTATAATTATCAAGTGAGGCTGGTAAATCGAACATATCACTCGTTAAAATACCTGCATACCCCATACCGCGTGGGTCTTCTTCTGGTGGGCTAACATTAATCTCTAGATTATCCATATTTCGCTTAAGAATTTGTACTTGTTCCTTAACTAACTCAGCGATCGCTAATGGATTGTGTGTAGTTAATAGTACATGAGTTGTTTCTTGGTTGACATCTCCCATCCCCACAAATTGCTTTAAATAATCTAGGTATTTCACACTCCAAACTGGGTTAAGGTGAGTATCAGGTTCGTCAAGCAAAAATAGGCTTTCTTCTTCGGCTGTAAAGCGGAGCAAACCTAAAACTGTTAAAAGTTGCTGTTCGCCTTCACTTAATTCTCGGAATGTAACTGAGCCATCGTTTTTCCGTAGCTTAACTCGAATTCTGACTTCTTCAATCAATTCGGAAACATAAGTGCTTTCTATGTCACGAAAAAATTCTCTAGGATGTTTTTCTCCTACAAGCTCTCGCAATGCCTCCATATCCTTAACATAGAGATATAAAAATTCTGTCCTCTTTTTATTCCACAAAGAAGCATCAACACGACGTTTAATACGAATTGGCGCTAATGAAACATCATAAAGTCGAGCTAAAAAATCACTGACCACACCTCGTGCATTCCAAAAACGAGGATCTCCAACTTTTGAATTCCAAGGCGGTTGGCGTAATACAAACAAAACTGAGTCAATACCGCTTTCTGGATCTAAACCTAATTGATTATCTAAAAAGTCACGAACAATGTTATCTTGCTGAATAATGAATGCAAGTAATACAAATTGGCTATGTATCGGCAGAGCATAGAATAATCGCCTTAGTCCAGGGTCTTGACCACTGCGAAGAACCCTGTCATAA
The DNA here is from genome assembly GCF_036701435.1 of Microcoleus sp. Pol12A5. NCBI lineage: Bacteria > Bacillati > Cyanobacteriota > Cyanophyceae > Oscillatoriales > Microcoleaceae > Microcoleus > Microcoleus sp. Pol12A5. Next base: position 6,604 of record NZ_JAUBQU010000048.1, on the reverse strand, counting down.
TCCGCTAAATACTTGCGAAAAACTTCTTCCATGCGTGAGCTATGGCCTGAGTAATAGCCAAAGATGTACTTTGGTAAGTATTGCTCTTGAGATCCGATAAATTGGCTTAGAGGAATTCGCTTACCCCAGTCATTAGTTGGATGTTCAGGCGCATCTTCTAGCAATGATATTTGGACATAATTTGTAGCCTGTTCGCTATCATTGATAGGTTTTACATAAATTTTGTAGGCATCCTTAACCCGTTTTGGATCTGCGTCTATATAGATAGAATTGCATCGACAACGATAGACAATACGATAAGTAAAAGATGGTTTTTTGTTGGCTGCACTCTTATTGTCCGCTATAATTATTAGATCGCGAAATAGGGTTGCAAGTGCTTCTAGTACATTGGATTTCCCAGTACCGTTCCAACCAATAACAACAGTTACCCAATGCTCCTGATCGAAATCGATCAAAACATCGCGCAAGTTTTTATATTCGCCAACCCATAAGCGATCTAGACGCATAATTATCCCTCCTTTATCATGGAAATACGCAGCCAGTCTTCATCACCACGCCGTTCTAATTCGATGCGCTTTTCTTTTACTAAATCACGAAGATCAAGATACATTTTTTCTATAGCTTCTGTTTCTGCTCCCTCACTAATGCCACATTGACTAAAGACATCTTGAGCGCTTAACCAAGCAGGTGCGGATTCAAGTACGCTTATCAAATCTGCCATTTTAGTCTTCTCCTTTTTCTTGGTTGTAACTCGTTTACGAGTTATTTTTGGTACAGCTTCTCGTTCAGTACGAATACGCTCTAGTAAAACAGTTGCTGGTTCGTCATTAGGATCTTGTGATACAAGTTCACCAGAAAATGCTTTTTTAAGAATGCAGTAACGCAATACTTCAGCTTTTTGTAAATTTTCTTCGACTATTTCCGTTAACCTTTCAAGAGTTGTAAGCGTAGCTTCCAAAAGATATACTATCTTTTGCTGCTCTGATGGAGAACATATTGAAAGTACAATATTGATCATCCGAGTTAATCCAAGATCTTGATTCCCAACTCCATGAGTGTATTTTTGAGCCTGAGAATAACAAAAAAAAGAATTTAAACTGTGTTGTAAATAAAAGGGTTCAATACTATCTACAATCTTTAAAATAGCTATATGTACCCAAACATTAAAATTAAAATCATATGTATTAACACGCGCTATCCCAGTCGTTCCACCTTTTGTATAAATAATATCACCCACTTCGGGTTTGCATCGCTTTGATAATTCTTCATGCAATTCTTTTGAAATGTATTTGACATTTTCAAAATCTATACCTTCGGGACGAACATTTCCTCCCGTTATAAACGGGATACCTTTATCTTTATCAGCATATTGTGGACTGTAGTGCGGCCCATCTTTTACTGACCATGTAAGTTGTCCTAAACGCACCCAACACCACCCTTCTGGTAGCTGAGGTAATTGTTCTAATTCCTCTTCTTTTAGTGGAGATGGCTCTTTAAGCTTCTGGGGTTTACTGGGCTTTCCACCTTGTTTACCGTTTTCTTCCCACGTTTGAACTGCTTTTTCCCACTCTTCTAACTGCTGCTGATAGCGTTGTTCACGTTGTTGTTTAATGAGTGCTAGGAGTTGCTCGGCAGTTTCCAATTGGTCAGCATGAGCATTACGCCACTTTTCGGTGAGCTTACCTTCAAAGGCGTGTTTCAGTACCGCTTGGCGATAAACATTGAGGTGTTCACGGCAGGTTTTAATGCTTTCGATACCTTGATCTACCTCCGAAAAAAGTTCATCAATTTTTGCAACAATTCGATATTGTTCGTCAACAGGTGGTATAGGTATTGGCAACTCAGAAAATGCCTTACCTGATAGCTCTTTAAATGTAGTACCGCTAGCTCTTTCTTCTGCAATTCGTTTTGCACTTTTAAGAAAATAATAAACATACTCGTTAAATATACCTTTGGCGGGTACAATGCTCTTGAAACCCTGGCTTGTAGAAATATTGGTTTTAGAAATAACGACGTATCCAATAGGAGCTCGTGATGAAAAGTGGATACTGCCTGCTGGCATCAGCTTTGCTGACGAGTTCTCTAATCCAGTTTCGGTCAGACTTTTCGCTCCTTTAAAAATGAATTTATTGTTATATCCTGAGAGATCGGCAGGTGAAATCCAGTTTATAGCACCACCCCAAAATGATGGATTCTTAGTAGATGGAGTTCCACCAGATACAACTTCACCAATATCTGCAATGGTTGCCCATTGCCAATTTGTAGGGATTGTCCACAATTGTATTTCACTCATTCTACGCTGCAAAAACCTCATTGTAGTTTGTTCTTCATTAAATTTCCGGGCATTCCCTTAGTGATGTTTAAAAAAGCAAGTTTAAACATTGTACCTTAGATTATCGCCATAAGACATGATACTAGAATTAATACCGCCAAAACAACGAATAAATCAGGACTTACGCAAACACGAGAAGATTGCCCCACAAAAGACCAAATGTAGAAGCTGTCCCTAAGTCCTGTAAGTGAAACTATAGCAATTAACTGATTGTGCTGTGCGTTACCCTTAAAATTATCCAGATGGGCATAAGCCTGCTAAACCTATAACGGAGCTAGTTTAGTGTGGTCGCTTTTTAGCTTCTCTATCGTTCATGCTGGAGACGAGCTCAACTAAGTTTCGTTATATTGCCTTCTGATACTTTGCCATCTCAGCAAACGTCAAAAAACACCGCTGACAAAACCCATCTACCCACAATGCTGGAATCTTAAACCTAGCCCCACAGTTGGGACACTCTGACAACAACCTTAACTCATGCCGATTGCACCCCGTTGCCGTCTTAAACTGCCACTCAATCTTATGACAAGGCGACTGGGCATAACAAGCCCCACACAACCGAACCGGCTCTAACTTCATCCCTACACCAGGAGGCGGTAACATTTCCTGTAACCGCTCGCCCTCCACGCCTATCACCGCCGCCAACGCCTCCAACTGCTGAGGAGAAGGAGGCGGATTAAACCGAAACTTTTCCCAACGGGCGATCGCGCCTCCCAACCCCGCCATCTTACCCAAGCCACTCGGCGTTAACTCATTAGCCCGTCGAAACCGCCCCAAAAAATGGCTCAAACTCTCACCCTCCAACGGTTCCACCCGAAACAGCCAAGGCTGGATATCGATCGCTTCCATCACTTGTACTCCGCAGCAACTTCCTTGAGAGTCTCCAAATCAATCCTTGATAATCCCCTCTTCAAAGCCCGAATCGCCGTCTCCCTAAGAATCATATCCAATAGCCCTACATACCCCCCAGTCGCCTCCCCCAAAGTCTTCAGCATCGCCTTACTAGAAAGATTAGAAGCCACTGGTAACTGCAAAACGTTCTTTTCCCAAACCTCCACCGTCCGCTTAAACTCCTCCCCCGACAACTTCCCAAACCGATGACTTGACCGAAAACGGTTATAAACCTGTTCATCCCGCTTAATCACCGCATCTAAGCGATCGGTTCCCACCAAAATCACCGGAATTTCCAACTTATCAAAAATATCCCGCACCTCAGCAAACGTCTTAGGCTTAAACCGATCCGCTTCATCAATAATCAGCATCTCCACGCAGCACCCCTTGAGCACCCGCATCGTGCGATCTCGAATTTCGGCGATCGTTCCCTTAACCACCTGATACTTCAAATGCTCAAGAATCACCCCAAACAATTCCTTCGCGCCACACTCTTGCGGAATTTGGATGTAAGCCACAGGAACCGTTGGCGGCTGTCCCGGCTGCAGAAGAGGTTTGTGCCGTAACCTGTAAGCATCACACCCCATAGTTTTGCCCGTCCTCGACTCGCCCACAACTCGCCCCGACTGCCGAGACTGTCGCTTTCCTTCCAGCCAGTCATGGAGAATTTTAACCTGTTCCAACTGCACAAAAGTCTTGCGGTTCAATCTTTGAATTTCCGCTTGAATTTTTTCTTGATTAAGGGGAATATCGCCTAATTCCTTAGCGACTGCTTGGGCTTCTTGATTCGTCATTTTTTACCACCCGTAATCTTCGCGCATTTGTTCGTAATCCAATACTTCCGGCATTTCTGGTTCAGCTTCACTGTTGTTCGATACCACTTCCTCCGGTTCCGGTTCCATAGATACAGGCTGTTTTGCCTTACGGATTTCACCTTGTTCAGCCTTTTGGCGTTCCTTTTTCGTTTTCTTCTGGGTGAGGGAAGTTTCGCGATCGCGCACTTCCTCCAAAATCGAACGGTTAGTAACCGCTTTCCCAGCTTCCCGAAGCTTGAGACTACTAGCTTTCGCCTCATGTAAAGATAGTTCTTCAGCTTCTAAATCTTGTGCTACTGCACGGGCTAAAAATACCTCCTTACTACCCTCATTGCGGTAAACCAAAAGCCTTGTAATATCTTTGGGGTCATATCGCAGCACTACACTTTCCCCTGCGTAACCCGCCAAATATTCACCCCGATACATAAAGTTTCCAAATTGTAAGTAGCCACCCCTTTGAATAATTCGTTTCGACTGTTTCATCAAGCAAATATCCAAATCTCTTTCTGAGATTAAAGGTGGCATAGCAAGTAAACCAGCCTCCCATCGTTGAAACCTTGTTTGGTCGCCCATCCGAGCGTCAAGACGCTGATTGTAGTTATCAACAAGATAGCGGACTAAATATTGCTCTAACTGCCGCAGAGTCAAACACGCTTCTTTTTCTGCATCTTCCGGCCGCTTTTGTACATTTGACCCCGTATATCCCGGCAAAGTGGAAAATAGCTCGGTGTTCAATGTGCCAAAGGGACGCTCGACAATACCACCTTCAGAGGGGCGATCGCGCAAATGGCAAACAAACCCTAACTGCACTCCTATTTGCTGCAAATGTTCCGAACGAAAATCCTTACCGCCATCAGTATAAAAATGCTCTGGCTTCCCATAAGTTCCCCACTCGCAATGCAGACCATATTCTGCACCGTATTGCTTCGGCAAAATAGCATGGCGCAAAGCTAAAGCCACTACCTGAGAACTAGGAGCGTCAAAGCCTAAATTAATGCCCAGAATACAGCGAGAATAGCTATCAATAACCGTCGTCAACCAAGGACGACCTAAATTCCCATGCTGATCCACTAGCAACAGATCAGCGAGAGTGTGATCGCATTGCCACACCTGGTTGCTGTACTCCACTGCCAAATCTGTACCGTCGCGAGTTTTAACCGACAAACGCGATCCTCGCCATCCCGGACTGCGAATGCTTTTGGCTTTTTCTTGTTTTTCAATTACAGGATTGAGGATGCGGTACACCGTCATGTGGCTGGGAGACTTGACCCCTAATTCGTGGGCTTTTGCTTGTACTCTTAGGAAAACCTGCTTCGGGGTCATCCGTTTACCGCCCTTATTTCCTTCCCGATAGGTTGTGAGAATTAAATCTTGCCAGTCAGTATCAACTCGGTGCTTACCTTTATCAGAGCGTTCTGTTTCAACCAGACCCGACAGCCCTTGTTCTTCCCATTTATCCACTAACCGCCGCACCGTCCGCACCGACTTGCCCAGTTTTTGAGCAGCTTCTTTAAGCTTTTGGGCATACGTGGCGCGATCGCCTGCCTCCATAAGGCTTTGAATCACTTCGATCTTGAGCTTCGCCTCGTCGGAAAGCTCAGAGGCGATGGTATTGGCTTCTTCGATGTTGCCCCTCTCATCTGAAATCGTTTCTGAGGGATGAGCATTAGACATAAACGTTACTGTTTGATTAGAACATAAATGTATTTTAGACGTAAAACTGTGACAGTCAATGTGTTAACTTTGATTTTAATCCAGAATTTTCCACTTTCAGGGAAATGACACTTAATTAGTTAAGTATCGGGAATTGGACATTTAATTTGTTAATGCCGTGGGATGCAAGGTGGAGGGAGAACAAGGAGTACAAATCGTTACAACCGTTGATATGTAAAGGTTATCGTTGTTTTTCGATTTGTGTCACGAATTTGTTAATGTGACAAATAATTTGTTACTGTACAGCCCTTCCTACCGAGAGTTTTTTCTTTCCCTAGACAATTAACCTATTAGTTAGATAATGAACTTAAAAATCTGACGCACCCTACTGAATCAGAATCAAATGATATTAATGATATTAGAGCATTGGAGACTTTACCATGACTCAAGCAATATCTAAGTTAATGACTTTTGATGAATTCCTGGAATGGAAACCAGAAAACGGACGCTATTAATTACATAACGGATTTATGGTTGAAATGCCCAATCCAACTGGTAAACATTCAGCGAGTGCGGGTTTTCAGGCGACCGAATTGGGTTTGTAAATCAAGCGATTACAACCAAATTCCTTACTTTATTCCGAAGGAATCTACAATTAAATTTAACGATAACTCTGGCTACGATCCAGATGTGATTGTATTAGATAAACAAGCCGTAGAAGCCAATGAGTCTAGATAGGAAAGAGAATCAGTTATTACTCAGTAAAATTCGATTAAATTAATTATTGAAATTGTCAGCACAAATTGGCGGGATGATTGTGCACATAAAATGATTGAGTGTGCAGGGTAAGAGCATCTCAATCACGCTTGACAAAAGGACTCAGAAGAATCTAATATATTGTCAGTCAAACAAGAAC
>NZ_JAUBQU010000047.1:0-46810 GCF_036701435.1 Microcoleus sp. Pol12A5 | reverse complement strand
GTCTGACTGCTTTTTCTTTGAAGCATCTTCTCAAATCCCCTTGACAACTGCCATCCAAGCTTAACTTGTTACGAATGCGGGCACCGTGATTTTCTGGGCTGCTACTTACTGCAACACGTAGCTACAGTTATCGAGGTTAAATGCCCACAGCCTCTGAGGCAAGATATTATATTTAGTAGCAGCTTGTATAGCTCACAGCAAGTTTCATGTCAGGGAAACCCGGCCAGTGTTCCGAGAAAGCTATTAAAGTGCTCTCAAAAATGCTGAGTTTGAAGTTATCGGTTATTGTGCCAAAAATCTCAATATTCCTATTTTGTAGGGCAAGAACTTACAGAAATAAAACGCGAAATTGCTGAATATAGTAACCTACTTGCTCAACAGAAGCAATCCCTAAAGTTGCACGGCTATCACATATTTCATCAAAGGCTGCTTAAATGACTGATTCAGGCAGATATTCTCTGTCATTTGTTCACATATTGTCAACAAAATTTGCTAGAGAGCCATACAAGTAATTTTTAATTAAAAAAATTGATATAGCAAGTCTATTTGAGTCGTGAATGTAGAATAACCTGAAACGCTTGTGATGATTGAATCGATTATTTACAAATCCAATGGTTTTGCTATATAAATCTATGATAGTAGCAAACTGATTTCCCAAATTACTGACCCATTAAAACTATACTAACTTTTAATCAAAATAACTAAAATACTTAGTAAAACTTGTCATAAATTCTCAAATTCAACTGCCCCAATTGTTGTCGAGTCCAGACGAAGTAAAACAATTTTCGATAAATCTGAGGCACAATGCTTTACAAGCTATAGAGAATTGCCGATTTTTCAAAGTAGAGGTGAGAGCAGAAAATCCAAGCCTGTTCGTCAGTGGCAACTGAATAAGTCGGTAATTTGGCCACGAATATTTGAGCCGTTCTTTACCACCATACCCGCCGACTAAGGCAGCGGGTGGGAAAAGGAGATTGTTAAAAAAAGTGTGAAAAAACATTTGGGTAAAATAGAAGTAACATCAGTTATCGGCCAAAGGACGTGTATGGTATCAATTCCGATCGCCGTTTAGCGCGATCGCACTAAAAATCATACCAATGCGCTAGTAAAAATGCAACTCTAGACCGATGTCAAATCTCGATTGCGGTGAGCGTGCTGTGACTGTAAAATCGGAAATCTAAAATCGTATTAAGTGCCGGTTCCACCTGCATCTATCCCCCTTAATTTGCCCATGTCAACAATAATTTCTGATGCCCAAAGCTTGCTAGAACAGGCGATCGACCCCAAACCGCCGGTGCTGCCTCCAGACACACCCTTGAAAGTCGCAATTGCTGCCATGACGGAGGCGAGTGCCAGTTGCATTTTAATCGGGTTTGAGCAGCAATTGCTCGGAATTTTTACAGAACGCGATGTTGTGAAAATAACTGCTAGCGGTATTTCGCTAGCAGGGGTGGCAATTTCTGAGGTGATGACTGAAAACCCGATCGCTATTTCCCTCGATAAAGCGGGGAATATCTTCAAGGTATTAAATATATTGCACTCAAAAAGAATCCGTCATTTACCCCTCCTAGACGAAGGTGGCAACTTGCTAGGGGCTATCACCTGCGAAAGCATCCGTCAACTCCTCAAACCGGCAGACTTACTGAAAATGTGGCGCGCCGAAGAAATTATGACCGCACAAGTAATAGTTATCTCAAGCAGCGCCTCAGTTTTAGAAGTCGCAAAACAGATGATATCCCAGGGAAAAAGCTGCATAGTCATTGGCACTGACAGCGGCAACAAAAATCAGAAACCTGTGGGCATAATTACAGAACGCGACATTGTTAAATTCCAAGCTTCTGGACTAGATTTCGCAGGCACTCCCGTCACCGCCGCGATGAGTTTTCCGCTGATACAGTTGCAGGTAAAAGCCACTTTGTGGCAGGCTCATCAGTTAATGCAGCAGCACCGCATCCGGCGCTTGGTGGTAGTGGACGAAGAAGGATATTTAGCCGGAATTGTGACTGAAATTAGCCTGCTGCAAGCCTTAGATCCGGTAGAAATGCACGCAAATGTCGAGCTTTTGCAGGAAACAGTTGCACACAAAACTCAGGAGTTGAACAAAATGAACGAAGAATTGCAAAAAGAAGCGTTGCGGAGAACAGAAGTAGAGGAAAAATTGCGAACTTTAAATGATAATTTGGAAGAACAAATTAAACAACGAACTTTAGAATTAATTAATGCCAACAGTCAGTTAAAAAAGGAAATAGAAGACCGCACCACCGCTGAAGCTGAAGTTCGCCGCCTCAACACCGAACTCGAACAGCGAGTTCTAGACCGCACGGTTCAACTAGCAGCCAGTAACGAAGAATTGCAGCAACAAATTAGCGGTAGAAAATTGCTCGAAGAAAAATTACACTTTTCAGAAAAGAAAGTCCGCGCCGTTTTTGAAGCGATGACAGACATCGTTCTCGTGCTAGACAGTCAGCGGAATATAGAAGTTTTGCCAACGAATGTGGCAGCGGCTTCTGAGCCTGATTGTGATATAGTCAGCTTGACCATAGAACATTTTTTTGACGACGACAACCCGGATGATTGGTGGGTGTTAGTTCAGCAAGTGTTAGAAACACAACAAACTCTCAATTTTGACTACAGCTTAACAGTTTCTGGTCGCGAAATTTGGTTTTCCGCCTGCATTTCTCTGTTCTCAAAAGATGCAGTCATTTGGGTTGCCCGCAACATCAACGCCCGCAAAATAGCCGAGTCAGCCCTGTGCCAAAAAAATGCAGAGTTATCTCATACCTTAGAAGAACTGAAGCGGACTCAGAAAGAACTCATTCAATCAGAAAAAATGGCAGCCCTCGGACAGTTAATTGCCGGAGTTGCTCATGAAATCAATTCTCCTTTAGGGGCGATTCGCTCTTCTGTGCAGAACATCGCCGACTTCTGGACGGAACAATTGCAGCAGTTGCCGATATTTTTTCAACAACTATCCCCGGAACGGCGACAGGATTTCTTTGCTTTGCTACACAAGTCCAGCCAAGAAACAGATAGATTATCTAGTAAAGAAAAACGTCAGTTAAAAAAACTTTTGCAGGGGCAATTAGAATCAGAAAAAATTGACGACGCCGCCAGTCTTGCTTGTACATTATTAGATATCGGCATCGGCAATAATGTAGAACCTTTTTTACCTTTGTTGAAAGACAGCCAAAGTCGAAATATTGTACAAACCGCCTACCAATTTGCTACGGTACAAAAAAGCACTAAAAATATTGCTACTGCCACAGATCGGGCAGCCAAAATCGTTTTTGCTTTGAAAAGCTACTCTCGTTACGACCAGTCTGGTTCCAAAGTTATCGCTAATATTACCGACGGTATTGATACTGTTTTAACGCTTTACCACTACCAAATCAAACACGGTGTGGAAGTAGTCAGAAACTATGGTACTAATTTGCCCTCTGTGCTATGCTATCCTGATGAACTAAATCAAGTTTGGACAAATTTGATTCACAATGCTTTACAAGCGATGGGCAACAAAGGAGTGTTAAAAATTGATGTCAAACACCAAGCGAACGTAATATCAGTCAGTATTACTGACAGTGGTCCAGGGATTCCCCCAGAGATTATGCCGAGAATTTTTGAGCCGTTTTTCACAACTAAACCTCCAGGGGAAGGTAGTGGTTTGGGATTAGATATAGTTCAAAAAATCCTGGAAAAACACCAAGGTGAACTGAACGTAGAAAGCGTGCCTGGTCAAACAAAATTTACTATATTCTTGCCTATCGAAATTCCTTGAGAGCAATAAAAAAAAGAGGGGAATACCGAAGTTTTAAATTTTAATAGAAGTGAAGCTTTATGCCTAAACCAGTAATTTTGTGCGTTGACGATGAAGTTGTGGTCTTAAATAGTTTAAAAATTCAACTTAAAAAAGAATTTGGGGATGCTTACCTCTATGAAGTAGCAGAAAATGCAGATGAAGCTATGGAAATTATGGAGGAAATTCAAAAAGAAGATGAAAGTGATATTTTGGTCATAGTATCTGACTGGTTAATGCCAGGGATTAAAGGAGATGATTTTTTGATTATGGTTCACCAAAAATATCCTAAAATTGTGAAAGTCATGCTGACAGGGCAAGCCGACGAAGTAGCGATAGCACGGGTGAAAGAGCAAGCAAACTTGCACCGTTGTTTGTACAAGCCATGGGAGCGCAAAGAATTAGTAGAAACTATAAAATCTGGTTTGACAAAAATATGAATAATAAACCTGTGATTATTTGCGTGGATGACGAACCGATAATTCTTCAAAGTTTGAAAATTGAGTTAAAAAAAACCCTGGGGGAAGAACATTTATTAGAAACCGCTGAAGGCGGGGAAGATGCTTTAGAGTTAATCGAGGAATTACTGGCAGAGGGCTGCGAAATTGTAGCAGTAATTTCCGACTATCTGATGCCGAATATTAAAGGGGACGAATTGCTGAAGCAGATTCACAGAATTTCGCCAAAAACTATCAAAATTATGCTGACGGGGCAAGCAGACCTAGAAGCAGTGGCGAATACTATTAAATATGCTAAATTGTACCGATACATCTCGAAACCTTGGCAGTCGGAAGATTTGAAGTTGACGGTAAAAGAAGCGATTAACAGCTATTTTAGGGAGAAGCAATTAGCGGAACAAAATTCTCAACTCCAAAAGCTGAATCAAGAACTGGAAACTTTAGTCGAGGAGCGGACTGCACAACTGCGCTTGTCTGAGGAAAAGTTTGCTAAAGCTTTTCGTTCTTCTCCCAACCCGATTGCTATTACCAGACTTAATGACGGTCGTTATTTAGAAATTAATGAGGCTTTTTGCCAGAGCATCGGTTATTCAGCCGCAGAAATCCTCGATCGCACGGCGCTTGATTTGAATCTTTGGGAAAATATACAAGCCCGCGCCGAGTTGTTTAAAATGTTAGATGAAAAACAAATTATTCTCAACTACGAATTTGATTTTCGCACTAAAACAGGGGAACTCAGAACCGGGCTGTTGTCAGCAGAAATCATTGACATTCATGGCGAGACTTGCGTAATTTCTGTAATTCAAGATATTAGCGATCGCAAATTAGCCGAAGAAAAACTCCGAGCTGTAGCAGCTTCTTTAGCAGCAGCCCAAAGAATCGCCCGTGTCGGTAATTGGGAATGCGATTTCTCTGCCAACACAACTACTTGGTCGGAAGAGTTATCTCGGATTTTTGGGCTCGATCCAACCCAGCCTGCGCCAACACTAGCTGAGTTTTCGCAATACGTACATCCGGACGATCGACAAAAGTGGCAAACAACGATCGACACTGCTATTGCTAGCGGGCAATCTTACAGTTTGGAATATCGAATTCTGCGACCGGAAGCCCAAATTGCTGCGGATAATTCCCCGTCACAAATAAGTGAAGCCGGCTTTATCCGCTACATCGAAGCCAGAGGAGAAGTAGTTGTCAACCAACAAGGGCAAGTGACAAAACTCTTCACAACTTTGATGGACATTACCCCACGCAAGCTAGCAGAAATAGCCCTAGCAGAGAGCGAAGAAAAATACCGTCATTTAGTTGAAACTTCCCAAGATATTATCTGGTCTTGTGATGCTCAAGGACACATTACTTTTGTGAACCAAGCAGTTAAACAAATATACGGTTACGAGCCTGAAGAAATGCTCGGCTGTTCTTTTAACGATTTTTTAGCTCCAGGAGAAATAGACTGGAAATGGGAACTTCAGCAGCGCTTGCTAACGGGAAAAAATGTGTTTCAGTACGAAAATATAGTATTAGGAAAAGACGGCAGAAAGATTGATGTAAATACCAAGGCGATCGCGCGCATGGACGCTGAAGGAAACATCATCGGCACAACAGGAACTGCTAGCGATATTACCGAACGGAAGCAAGCTGAAATAGTTCTACGAAAAGCTAAAGAAGAAGCCGACAGAGCGAACAGAGCAAAAAGCGAGTTTCTCTCGAATATGAGCCACGAATTGCGAACTCCCCTCAACGCCATTCTCGGTTTCAGCCAACTGCTAGCCCGCGACCCAGACCTCGGTGCCGATCAACAGCAATACTTAGGAATTATTATTCAGAGCGGAGAACATTTGCTCGTTCTGATCAACAATATTCTGCAAATGTCAAAAATTGAAGTCGGCCTGGTCACACTTAATAACAGCACTTTCGACTTGCACAAAATGATAAAAAATACTGAACATATGCTGAAGCTGCAAGCCGAAAAAAAAGGTTTGCAGTTGATTTTTGATTGCCCACCAAATCTACCTCAATATATAGAAACTGATGAAAGTAAGTTGCGACAAGTATTGATAAATGTCGTCGGGAATGCTATTAAATTTACTGCGGAAGGTGGTGTTAATTTGAGAGTCAAACATGAGCTGCTAAAAAATAAAAGCTCTGCAGAAAATTCGCTAAGTGAGAGGTGCTCATTGCTATTTGAAGTGGAAGACACAGGTTCAGGAATTTCTGCGGAAGAAATGGAGAATTTGTTTAAACCTTTCGCGCAAACAGAAAGCGGGAAAAAAGCTCAAGAAGGAACCGGTTTAGGCTTGCCAATCAGCAAGCAGTTCGTTCAGTTAATGGGAGGGAAGATGACGGTAACAAGCACCCTCGGTCGCGGCAGCATTTTTAGATTTGATGTTAAAGTCTCGCTCCCTAATGCAGTGGAAATTCAGGTTGCTCAAACAGCTCGCCGAGTGGTTGGTCTCGAACCCGGACAGCGAGAATACCGGATTTTAGCTGTTGACGATCGCCTGGAAAGCCGCTTGCTGTTGGTCAGAATGCTGACATCGCTCGGCTTTGCGGTGCAGGAAGCTGAAAATGGCGTTCAAGCTGTGGAAATGTGGTCGAGTTGGGAACCTCATTTGATTTGGATGGATATGCGGATGCCGGTGATGGACGGTTACGAAGCTACTAAACAGATTAAAGCGCATTTGAAAGGTCAAGCAACGGTGATTATTGCTCTGACTGCAAGTGCTTTTGATGAGGAGCGATCGCTGATTTTGTCTGCTGGTTGCGATGATTTTGTAGCGAAGCCTTTTCGGGAGCAAGTGATTCTGGAAAAGATGGCTAAGTATCTGGGAGTCCGCTATGTTTACGATCGAGAAGCTTCACTAAGTTCTGATGCTGCGATGTCTGCGGAGGTTTCCACGGCCACTGAAACGGCTGATTTGGCTTTTACGCTCAATACTTCATTTTTGGAAGGTATGCCTGCTGAATGGGTTGATGAATTGTATTCTGCGGCGGATGCGGTTGATAACGAGGAGATTTTTCGGCTGTTGTTGTCGATTCCTCCTATTAATGCGAGTTTCCGCAGCGCGATCGCCGATTTGGCGAATAACTTCCGGTGTGATCGGATTATCGATTTGATTGAGGAGTTTAGAAATTGTTGAAGGATGAAAGAAGAAGGGATAATAGGGGCAGGTTCAGGATTATTGATGATGTAGGTCGATCGCCGATTTGTAAACTCGTCCGCAGGCGATCGGCTAATTTACTTGTAGCCAAGCTCCACACCCTGGTAATCATCAGTCATTCCCAATTCTTTAATCTCACATCTCAAATCTTAACTTGGATAAGTTCTGTAAATATAAAAGGAGTTGATTGAGGAGGGAGTGCTATAATGAATATTTAACCAGTTTTCATAATTTCAACAATTCTTAAATTAACAAAAAATAGCCAGCGATGACCAACAATCAAATAGAAGAAAATAAAGGAAACATATTAATTGTTGACGATACTCCAGAAAATTTGCAAGTTTTATCAGCAACGCTGTGCGATCGGGGCTACAAAGTCCGCGGCGTAATTAACGGCAAAATGGCAATCAGAGCCGCGCGCTCTGGTTCTCCCGATTTGATTTTGCTCGACATCAAAATGCCGGAAATGGACGGCTACGAAGTCTGCACACAGCTCAAAGAAGATCCGAATACTTCAGAAATTCCCGTTATTTTTATCAGTGCTTTAGATGAAGTATTGGACAAAGTAACCGCGTTTAAAGTTGGAGGGGTAGATTATGTCACAAAACCATTTCATGTAGCAGAAGTTTTAGCACGAATCGAACACCAACTGACTATCCAGAGACTGAAAAAACAATTGCTCGATCGCAATAAAGAACTGCAAGAAGAAATAATAGAACGCAAAAAAGCCGAAGAAGCAGCAGCCGCCGCATCGCTCGCAAAAAGTCAATTTGTTGCCAACATGAGCCACGAATTGCGGACGCCCCTGAACGCCATCCTGGGTTTTACCCAAGTCATGAGTCGCGACTCTTTGCTCAGCCACGAAAATCTTGAAAACCTCCGAATTATTAACCGCAGCGGTCAACATTTGCTGGAACTAATTAACGATGTTTTAGACTTGTCGAAAATAGAAGCAGGGATAATTGGCTTAGATGAACGCAGCTTTGACCTTTATCAACTCCTCGACACTCTCGAAGAAATGTTTCAAATCAAAGCTGAAACAAAAAAAATGCAACTGAGATTTTCCGTCCAGGCAAATGTTCCCCAATATATAAAAACTGACGAAAACAAGCTGCGCGTCTGCTTAATTAACCTGCTGGGAAATGCCATGAAATTTACTCACGACGGGGGCCGTATTTGGCTGCGCGTGAGCGTGGAAACCAACCAGCAGCAGCCGACAGAATCGGAAAGTCATCCTAACTCTACCTCAGTCGAACCCTTGTTAATTTTGTTTGAAGTTGAAGATACGGGAGTTGGCATAGCAGCAGCAGAAATTGATACTTTATTTGATGCTTTTGTGCAAACACAAGCGGGGAGAAAAGCGGCTGATGGTACGGGGTTGGGTTTGACAATTACTAAAAAATACGTGCAGATAATGGGTGGGGATATTTGGGTAAAAAGTGTTTTAGGTGAGGGAACAAGTTTTAAATTTAATATCCGAGTATTTGCCGCTATTTCGTCTGAAATAACAGTGGCGACATTGCAGCGCGTGATCGGGCTAGAAGCAGATCAACCGATTTATCGGATTTTAGCAGTTGACGACAATCAAGAAAATCGGCTGCTGCTGGTTAAAATGTTGCAACCAATTGGTTTTGAAGTCCGAGAAGCGGAAAATGGCTACCAAGCGGTTGAACTTTGGGAAAGTTGGCAGCCTCATTTAATTTGGCTGGATACGCGAATGCCGGTAATGGACGGTTTTGAAGCTGTCAGACAAATTAGAGCGAAAGAGAAACAAACTCAGTGGCGAACTGTAATTATTGCTCTGACTGCTAGCACTTTTGAGGAAAAAAAAGGCGAAATTATCGCCGCAGGTTGCGACGATTTTGTGCGAAAACCTTTTCAAGAACAAATCCTCTTTGATAAGATGGCTTGCTACTTGGAAGTGCGCTATCTTTATCAAGAGTTGCCCCGGCTCCCAGTCGGGGCTTTACGGCGTTATTGTGTGAACGAAAAACCCGATTCATTTTTCGGAGAGCTACTGGCTCAAATGCCTCAAAGCTGGGTGCAGGAACTCTACGAAGCAGCTAATGATGTTAATGAAGAGCTGGCGATTCAACTTGTCGATCGCATCTGGGAAAGTCATCCAACTTTAGCTGAGGCTTTAAAAGATTTGCTTGCCGATTACCGACTCGACAAGATAATGGATTTAACTCAATCGAGTTTAAAATAAATGGATAATAGCGAAATTAAAGTATTGGTGGTTGATGACCAACCAAGCAATCTGCGGTTTTTATCCAAACTGCTAACATCCCAGGGGTATCAAGTTTACCGAGCTATTTGCGGTCCACTGGCGTTGAATGTTGCGATCGGCCATTGCCCGGATTTAATTTTACTCGACATTAGAATGCCGGAAATGAACGGTTATGAAGTTTGTCGGAGACTGAAAGCGACACCGGAAACCGAACAAATCCCCGTGATATTTTTAAGCGTATTAGATGAAATGAACGATAAGTTACAAGCTTTTCGAGTAGGAGGTGCTGACTATATTACTAAACCATTTCAAGTAGAAGAAGTTTTAGCACGCATCGACAAGCAAGTCCGCTTGCAAAAACTGCAACAGCAATTAAAAGAACAAAATTATCAACTGCAACAGTCCCAGTCGCTGCTTTCTAGCATATTAAATAGTTCATTAGACTGTGTGGTGGCTTATTCTGCTGTCCGCAACAATGAGGGAAATATTGTAGATTTCCAGTGGCTCTTGATCAACCCGGCCGCTGAAAAATTTTATGGTCTGCTATTAAATGACATAGTTGGCAAAAATTTGTTAGCGAAAGTTTCCCAAGTTAGCCATAACGGGTTATTTGATTTGTATGTGTCTGTAGTAGAAACAGGAGAAACTGTAGACCAAGAATTTTATTACGAACAGGAGCGAGATACTATTGTTTGGCTGCACATTGTGGCTGTGAAATTAAACGATGGTCTGGCAGTAACATTTCGTAACATTACCGATCGCAAACGAGCAGAAATTGCCCTACGAGACAGCGAAGAACGCTTCCGCGCGATATTCGAGCAAGCTGCGGTCGGCATAGCTAAAACCGCGCTTTGCGGTAAATTTATGCGGGTAAATCCCGGCTTTTGTCAAATTGTCCGCTATGCACAATCCGAATTGTTACAGCAAAATTGGGAGGCAATTACTCACCCAGATGACAGAGAAGTGGACAGAGAATACCTGCGTTCACTGTTATCCGGGAAGATTCAAACTTTTTCTGTGGAAAAGCGTTTGCTATGCAAAGATGAGGCAGTGCGCTGGGCAAATGTTACTGTTTCGGCAATGCGCGATGTCAAGGGGACGCTGCAGTATTTGATTTGTGCGATCGAGGATATTTCCGAGCGCAAGCTGGTACAAGAATTGCTGCAAGAGAGTTTAGACACTCAAACCCGCTACGCTCAAGAATTAACTTGTTCTAATGCGGAACTAGAACAGTTTGCTTACGTGGCTTCTCACGATTTGCAAGCGCCTTTGAGTACGATTGCCGGCTACGCTCAACTATTAGAAAAACGCTTTACCAACCAACTTGATGCCCAAGGGAATAAATTCATCCGCAATATTGTTAATTCTTGCGAGCGGATGCAGGCGCTGATTGATGACTTGCTGGAGTATTCGCGGGTCGGCCGCAGTCAGAAACCTTTTGACATGATAGATTGCAATCGGGTTTTTGAGGATGCTTGTGCTAATTTGCATTTGGCTATCCGCGAGAATCAAGCTTCAGTTACTAAGGGGAATTTGCCAAGGGTAACAGGTGACTGTTTTCAACTGCTGCAACTGTTTCAAAATTTAATTGGTAACGCCATTAAGTACCGCAGCAGTGAGGCGCCGGTGGTGCAGGTGCAGGCTTCGCATCAGGGGGATAGCTGGGTTTTTTCAGTCCAGGATAATGGTATTGGGATTGCCTCACAGTACCATCCGCGAATTTTTCAGATTTTTCAGCGCTTGCACACACAAAAACAGTATTCGGGAACTGGTATCGGTTTAGCGATTTGTCAAAGAATTGTCGAGCGACACGGTGGCAGCCTGTGGGTAGAATCAGAACCCAATCGAGGCTCGACTTTTTATTTTTCTATTCCTATACCAAAGTGAAGTCAACATCCCGCCTGAAGGAGTTACTCGTCCTTTACTTAAGCTTTAATCATCTTTATGTTTTCTTTACAAAAATGCTTGTAAAGTGTAGCATATTCACTGATGACAGCGAGCTAAAAATGTATCAATATAAATCTATTAGCTTTATCCTTATACAACTTATAAATCAGCGGTGCGCGCAAGACTTGTTAATTTTTTTCAACAGTATCCAGAGCATCTTGCTTTGGGATGCAATAGTTTCCCTAGTAGTTCGCGGAGAAGGATTTGTAATATGTTTGCAGTTTGCCGGTTCTCGGACAGACTGGAAAGTGAAACAAGCATAATTCGCAAACCTTTGCAAATAGAGAAAAACGGGAAATGGCTGCAACATACTTTTAGTGTTCTCAGCCTGATTTACCGGATGATAGAAAGAGATGCTGTGCAGGTACTCAGACACGGCTCCAAATCACGCAACCTCACAAAGGACGTTCGTAGTGAGGCAAAGCGGTGAGTTATAAAAAGAAAAAATTTACTCTTTTAATAGCAAACGATGACGAGGATACGCGCTTTTTGATGGAGGAAGCACTGCGAGAAATTCGATTAGCAATTACGAGCGAATTTGTGGAAAATGGAGAACAGGTACTAGACTATTTATACCGCCGTGGTCAATATTTGGCTAGCAGCAATTGGCATCAGGCAGACTTGATACTTTTGGATTTGAATATGCCGAGGCTGGACGGGCGCGAAACACTAACTTCGATCAGAGCTGACCCCCATTTGCAACAAATTCCGGTTGTAATGCTCACAACTTCCCACCGCCGAGGAGATATCTTGCTTTGCTACCGCTTAGGAGCCAATTCTTTCATATCCAAACCAGTCACTTTTGAAGGATTGCTTGAAGTAATGAAGGCTGTATGTGAGTATTGGTTTGAAATCGTTTCACTGCCGCCGGATATGTAAACTTTAATGGAGGGCTAAATCCATAGTTTGAGTGTATAGTGAATTTGATAAGCCGAAATATTTGCCGATCGCAAGTATCGCTCTCAAAAAAAAGTTGCCTTCGACCCGCTCCGAACGCTATAGTTGTGTTAAAATGTAACCAATGTCTGAAAATTTTGTTGGTTGAGGATGACCTCGGAGCTCCGACAATGATCGAAGACCTTCTAGGGTCATTCAGCGAGTCTCTATTTCTTCTCCAAACTGTTAAATCTCTGGAGATAGGAGTTGGGCGTCTGGAAGTAGACAAGTTTGACGCCGTACTATTAGATTTGTCAGTGTCAGACAGCTTGAGAGGAAGCGAGGCGATCGCAGTTTTGAAAGGGCGATGGCCCACATTGCCAATTGTGGTGCTGACAGATATCAATGATGAAAATATAGCCCGGTCGGTATTGCGCTGGGGCGCTCAAGATTGTTTGGTAAAGGGAAGATTTCACAGAACTCTGCTGGTGCGGGCAATCCATTACGCGATCGAACGCCAGCAAATCGAAGAACAATTGCGACAGCAGGCTCTTCGACAGCGGCTGTTGGGCAAAATGATCGAACATATTCGATCGTCAATAGATCCGGCAAGCATTCTCCAATGTACGGTTGCAGAAGTGCGCCAATTCCTCCAAACAGATCGCGTTTTAATTTATCGCTGTCAGGATTGGGTGTCTCAATTGGATGGGGAAGAGCAAAAAGGTGCGATCGTCGCCGGTGACGGTTTGCCAGAAGGTTATATTGAAAACCAAAATATTAGTGCTGCTTTGGCGGTGTCATGCTTTGTTTTAGTCGAATCCCAGTCGGTACAAGCAATAGCAGATGTCAGCACTGCCCCCTTGGCTGGCAGTTGCAAAGAATTGCTGGCAGATTGTGAAATTGCAGCAGTTATCAGCGTGCCAATTTGGCAATCAGGCGACTGGGAAACGGCAAAAGAAACACAAGAAGCCACTGTTTGGGAAGTCGAGAAAAATCAAGATGCAGCGGAAAATTATATTTGGCATCAGGCGAGTGACAACCAGCAGGCGCAGGGTAAAAATTGGCCGGATACGATCGCAGAAAAGGGCAATAGTTTGTGGGGAATGTTGACAGCATACAATTGCTGCGGTGTCAGGGAATGGCAGCAGTGGGAAATTGATTTTTTACAGCACTTGGCAAATCAAGTGGCGATCGCGATCGAACAATCTCAACTTTACCGCAAGCTAGCAATAGCCAATCAAAAATTGCAGCAACTGGCAACTACTGACGGACTGACTGGCATTGCCAATCGCCGCCAGTTCGATCGCGTTTTGAGCTTAGAGTGGCGCCGATTGGCAAGAGAGGAACTTCCGCTGTCTTTAATTATGTTTGACCTCGACTTTTTTAAACTTTACAACGAGTTTTATGGGCATCTGGGCGGGGACGATTGTTTGCGCCAAGTTGCCGGGGCGATCGCCAGATCCACCAACCGGGCTGGGGATTTGACTGCCCGCTACGGTGGCGAAGAGTTTGCCCTAGTGCTGCCCAACACTAGCGCCGAAGGGGCAAACGCTGTCGCCCGGAAAATTTGCGACGGCATCGCCAGCTTGAAACTGCCCCACGCGCGATCGTCGATCGGCCCCTACGTTACCCTCAGTTGCGGCATTGCGACAGCGATTCCTTCTGCCCAGGAATCTCCCCACACCCTAATTCGCAGCGCTGACAGCGCCCTTTATCAAGCCAAAACCGAAGGCAAAAATCGCATTTGTCACGCCAGCAGTAACTCGGAATCTTCCCCGATTTTTATGTAAAAGTTGCAGGTATAGTCATTTCAAATAAGTATGAGACATTTTTCATGCACAATAAGCACGAATAACTTCATCAAGAGATGTGCCAGGAGACGCATACATTTTAGCTCTTTTTAATGCACTAAAATCATGCTCAATATCATTTAAGTCGGGAGAGTATTTTGGTAAAAATATTATCTGATGACCCGCATCCTCAACCAATAGTCTAATGACCGTCTTACGATGAATGGGTGCATTATCCATAATCAATATAGATGGACTTGTTAAATCTGGTAACAAATATAAAGATAACCATCCTTCAAATCCTTCTGCATTCAAACTACCCATAAAGAGCATTGGTGCAATTAAGTCCTTCTTTCCTTTTCTTTTTCCTGCTACTAAATTTTCTCTTTTTCCCCGTTTCCCTGGTCTTTCGCCATAGACTTTCTTTCCTCTTTTTCCCCAGGCATAGACAGAACCTTCAAATTCCTCAAATCCTGACTCATCAATGAATACAAGGCTTTTGCTGCCATAAACTTTAATTAATTCTCTGAGATTTCTGTAATATTTCATTCTTGATTCTCGATTTCTTTCTTGATAGCGAAGTTATTTTTTTTTCGGGTAATTTTCAGTTTTTTAAGGCATAACAGATGGCACTCGGTCTGACCGCAAAAGTTCTTGCTCTTTCTACTAATCTTGCTTCCGGATTTTTTTCAACATCTTTTTTGAGTGCTTCCCAATCTAGCTTTCGTTGACGGTGAGTGACCTGAGTTGGTCGAAGGTCTTCCCTACCTAGCCATCTATAAATTGTTGCTCTTTCTACCTTAAATATGGCGGCAGCTTTCGTTATACTCCCTCCATTTTCCACATAATTGACTACTTTTTGTCGATAGTCTAGACTGTAAGCCATTTTTTTAAATTAACTATTTTTATCGATTTTATCATGATCTTGCCTCTGTCTCACATTTATTTGAAATGAATATAATTGGTAATTAGTAAGATCGTGTTTTATTTTTCACTCACAACTCATATTGTTGACCTTAGTATGGTAATAATAATTTTATGACTGTACTGCCAGCGGAATGCGATCGAGTGACCCGGATCAAGGATAATGCTCGCTGGCAGGGTATAATTCCGATGTTACGGTATTTGATATTACCCTTTTCCGCTTCCCAATTTCCAATCACCAATTGCTAATTTATTTCCCCAAATTTGAATTACTACCTGTTAAATTCGATCGCACTGGAATTTCAATCAAAAACTCCGCTCCCTCTCCCGGTGTTGAAATACAGCTCAATCTGCCGCCGTGGCGATCGACGATAATCGAGTGAGAAATCGACAATCCCAAACCCGTGCCCTTGCCCACAGGTTTAGTCGTAAAAAACGGGTCAAACAGCCTCGGTCGCACTGACTCCGGTATCCCCCGCCCGTTATCCGCAATAGATACTGCTACGAAGCCGGCAGCAGCCTGATAACTGCGAATAACGATCGTGCTGGGATGTCGATCGCACTCCTCGATTGAACGCTGCTTGTCCCGTTCTTCCAAAGCATCGATCGCATTAATTAAAATGTTCATAAATACCTGATTCAACTCGCCAGGAAAACATTCAATTTGTGGCAATAGTTGGTAATCTTTAACTATCTTAATTTCTCCCGGGCTGCTGTGAGATTTTAACCGATTTTGCAAAATCATCAAAGTGCTATCAATTCCCTCGTGAATATTAACCGACTTCCCAGCAGACTCGTCCAATCGGGAAAAATTACGCAACGATTTCACAATCTCGACAATTCGCTCGGTTCCTACTTGCATCGAATTAAACAATCTCGGGAAATCCTCAGCAATATAATCCAAGTCTATTTCATTAATTTTATCCAAGACTTGGGCTGGAGGATTAGGACAGTAATCCTGGTAAACTTTAATCAATTCCAGCAAATCTAAAGTGTAATTGCGAGCCGGATTGATATTGCCGTGAATAAAGCTAACAGGGTTATTGATTTCGTGAGCAACACCAGCAACTAACTGACCCAAACTCACCATTTTTTCATTTTGAACGAGCTGAGCTTGAGTCGTTCGGAGTTTGTTAATAGCTGCTTCTAACTCTAGGGCTTTTGAACGTTCTCGCGCTTCCGATTCCTGCAAAGCTGACTCGGCTTGTTTGCGATCGGTAATTTCACTTTGTGCTTGCTCAAACAGCATTGATTGCTGGATCGCGATCGCCAACTGCACGCTAATTTGTTGGAGACACTCAACCTCAATTTCCAGCCAGTGGCGGGGACCCGCGCACTCGTGAGCAATCAATAGCCCCCACAACTTCGCGCCTTGCAAAACTGGCACTACCAAATTAGCTCGCACCTGAAATTGACTTAATAAATTAATGTAGCACTCGGAAAGATTGGCTTGGTAAATATCATCCACAGCTACAGTACGACCGTGTTCGTAAGCAGAAGCATAGCTGTCTTCAAAGCAGGAATCATCAATAGTGATTCCCTGAATAGCCAGCCAATTTTTGCCCACTGACTCGACATTTACAAAACCGCTCCAATCGGGATTAAACTGATAAATTACTGTCCGGTCTGTTTGTAAAAATTGCCGTACTTCAGCAACAGTTTTTGTCAAAATTTCTTCTAAATTGAGAGAAGAGCGAATGCGTTCCAGCATTCCTACCACCAGGCGTTCTCGCTTTAATTGCTGGCGCAAAATAGCCTCGGCAAGTTTGCGAGCGCTAATATCTTCAATCACACCAATTACATAGGTAGGTTCGCCAAACACCTCCCGCACTAAAGATACAGTCATATTAGTCCAAACTAATGAACCATCTTTGCGAATAAAGCGTTTCTCAATGGAATAATTAAAAATTTCCCCAGCTAACAGTCTGTCCCGCGACTCGACATCTGCTGCTATATCTTCGGGGTGAGAAATATCCCCAACATTTCGTGATTTCAGCTCCAATTCTGAGTATCCGACAATATTGCAAAACCCTTGATTGGCATTCAAAAGTTGACCGTCTGGCCACACTTTCACAATGCCAATCGCCGCTTGTTCAAATACAGCGCGAAATCGCTGTTCGCTTTCTTGTAAAGCAATTTCTGCTTTTTTGCGATGGCTAATGTCCATTGCCGTGCCAAACAGCCGCACCACCTGACCCAACTCATTTTTAACAGATTGTCCTTTAGCGTTAACGTGCCTGATTTCTCCTGATGAAAAATAGATGCGGTGGTCGATGTCGTAAGCTGTCCCTTCAGTCATTGCGTTTTGCACAACTTGTGAAAACCTTTCTTTGTCATCGCGATGAATTTGCTCTAAAAGTTCTTCCATGGTCGGCGGCCGATTCAATTCTCGACCGTAAACTCGAAACAGTTCTTCCGACCAAGTAATAATTCCTGCCTCCATGTCGAATTCCCAATTGCCGATGCGGGCTATTCTTTGTGCTGTTTGCAACTGTTCGGCACTTAGTTGGAGAGATGCGATTAACTGCGTTTTTTCGGCTTCTGCTGCAACGCGGGCGCTGATATCTTTGTGAGTACCTGTCATTCGCAACGGCGCACCCCATTCGTCGTACTCGACTATCTTGCCCATCGCCAGAATCCACTGCCAATTGCCCGCTTTGTTGAGCATCCGAAATTCAACTTCATAGATATTAGTCTCACCTTCCAAATATGAATTCAAAGATTTCATTACCTTCACTCGATCATCGGGATGCAGCAATTTTTCCCAACCTTTGAGGTTGTTTTCTATTTCTATTTCTGCGTAACCAAGCATTGATTTCCAATGAAAGTCGAAATAAGTTTCGCCAGTAGCTATATTCCAATCCCACAGCCCCAAAGAACTGCCTGAGACCGCCAACTGCAAGCGCTCTTGACTTAGTTTTAATGCCGATTCCGTGCGTTTTATTTCTGTGAGATCGGAAATTATGGCTATCATTCCTATCGGTTGACTAGCGCTATCTTTAATGCAGTTAGCTCGCAATAAACTTTCTATAATTTTGCCATTTTTAGTCTTGATTTCAATTTCAGTATCCCACGAAAAACCTTTCCGCAGCACCCTAAATAACTTCCTCAAATCTTGAGATTTGGGGTACATTACTGCTGGGCCGCCGGCATTATTGAGTTCCTCAACTGTATAGCCGTAGCGCTGAATAAATGCTAGATTGTGATAAACGGAATAACCGTCCAAATCTGCGATCGCGATCGCATCACTAGCACTTTCTACAGCTTGAGTTACCAGGCACAAAGTCAGTTCGGCTTGTTTGCGATCGGTAATGTCAAAAATCGCTCTGTCGAGCCATAAAACCAACCCTTCTAGATTGTAAGTTGGCCTACCTCTTTCTGACATCCACCGCACCGCGCCGTCAGGGCGAACAATCCGGTATTCTAGATTGTACGGCTGTTTCGACTCTACTGCTGCGCTGATTTGTCGATCGACCATTTCCTTGTCTGCCTCGTGGACAATGCTGGCAAAACTCAAGCCGTTATTGCCAATAAAATCCCCAGCAGGATAACCACTAATGACCTCAATTTCATCACTAATAAATACCATCGTCCACTCAGTATCGTATAAGCTGCGGCAGATAGCCCCCGGAATATTCTCAACGAGCGATCGAAATCTGGCTTCGCTCTCCCGCAAAGCTGCTTCGGTATGTTTTAAATCAGTAATATCCAGCACCATGCCTTCCCAAACTATATCCCCTTCCTGCCCTATTTCTGTGGGAAAATTAACTCGTTCCGGTCTCGAAACCCCTTGCAACCACTTTATTTTTCCCGACGGGAAAATCGCGCGCCATTCCTGGTACCAAAGCTGCATATTGGCCGCAGAAACAGCAATTGATTCTTCAAATTTTTGGCGGTCGTCTGGATGAATACAACTAAAAAGTAGTTGGGGATTTTGCTGAATATTTTCTGGTTCCAATTCATATAAATCGCGGCTAGCCGAAGAAATATAAGGAAAACTTTTTTCGCCGTCGGTGGATAGGCGAAATTGATAAATTATTCCCGGCAAATTGGCAGTAAGTTGCCGAAGTCTAGCTTCGCTTTCTTGCTGGGCTAATTGTTTTCGCCTATCCTGAGTGATATCTCGAATTATCCCCACGAGAATTTTACTGCCATCGGTATTTTCAAAGACAGTTTTTTTAGTAGACACAATGTGCTTTGCACCGTTGGTATCCGTAAATATTTCCTCACTCTCGTTTTCTTTCCCCGTCCTAAACACTTGTTCGTCAGTATGCCAAAAAATCTCCGCTTCTTGTTTTGGGAAAAAGTCATAATCCGATTTGCCCAGCAGTTCCTCGCGCTGCTTCCCGATCAGCTTGCAAAAAGCATCATTTAACAGTATCCAACGGTGCTGTTCATCCTTGACCAAAAGTGGATATGCAACTGCATCTATCGTAGAATTTAAAAAGTTTTTAGTAGCTTCTAGTTCGGAAATAGCTAAAATTTCATCTGTAATATCGTTGATAGTTCCTGTCGTACCCTGAGCCTCGCCGTTACAGCCAAAAATAAAAAATTCTTGCACTTCTACCCACCTAATCTCACCATTTTTGGTAACATATCGACTTTGGTAACAACAGGATATTTTTTGATTTGGTATCCGACCTCTAAACAAATTTAAATATTGGTGTTGATCCTCAGAATGAATGTAACTCAAACAGGAAGTCCCTAAGCTTTCATCAACGGTAAACCCGGTAATTTCCGTCCAAGCCGGATTGAGAAAAGTCCAATTGCCAGCAGTATTGGTCTCAAAAACGACTTCTTTGATATTGCCAACAACCTGCTGGTATTTTTCTTGACTTTTTTGCCATTCTGCTTGCCGTTTCTGGCGGGCGATCGCACACCTGAGCGTCCGTACCAGCAGCCGGCTGTCTAGCTGTCTTTTCACCAGATAATCTTGGGCGCCAGCGGCAATTAACTCAACAGCCCGTTCTTCGTCATCGGCCGCTGTCAGAATGACGATCGGAGTATTTATACCGCAATCTTGAAGGCGGAAAAAATTATTAAATTTGAGGCTGTCAGGAAGTGAAGTATCTAATAAAATTACATCAAAACTTTTGTCGCTTAAAATTTCTCTAGCTTCTCGGAGGCGAACTACATTGGTCAGATCAATTGATTGTCCTAGTTGGGAATCAGACAGTAATTCTTGAATGAGTTTTGCATCTTCGGCACAATCTTCTATTAAAAGAATTTTCAAACAAGCAGGCGTTAAAGTTGACTCAAAAATAGATGTCATACCCTTTTATATTTTATATTTTTGATTTGAGATTTGGAATGACTGATGACTATGACCATTTGGTTTTTGCATACAGTGGCATTTTTTTACTGCTATCCTTTTGCTATTTTTTAGTAATTATAAAATCTCAGCAGCGGATGCAGATACCTAGCTCATGATTGGGGAACTTGAACCGCACGATTGAGAGTGCGCTGTGTGCTTGCAGACCCCGCAGATTTATTGGTAGAATTGAGTTCTTCGCTGCAAGTTTTCCGCCTCGCCCCAAACCTAGTGGCTCCAAACTATTATACTCTTACCAATATTGCAACTCAACTCTCTTTTAATTTACAACCTTTGGCATGGGAATAGCAAGAGGCAAGTCAAAAAAGCGCGGAGTAATCAAAATTTGCCTGGCTAATAGCCTGTGAAACTTTAGATTTTAAATAGCCGTTTAAAGTTTGCCTAAAGTGGCATTATTCTTTTTCAAGAATGCTATTATTACCAAGGTACGAGAATTACCGTTGATTTACAAAATACGCTCTAAGATTGTGTTAGCTTAATTGCTTGCAGTTAGCGCATATTTGTATTGAGCAATGCAAGTCCTCTCTTGCTACAGTAACAAAGATTTGCATTGCTTGGTACAAACCTAATTACCAACTTAATTACCATTGTCTACCGGGCAACGATTTAACTCAGTTGAGTCGCTCAATTTTTCTGTGGCTTGGGCAGCACAACTGTAAACACGCTGCCTTGACCGAGATTGCTGCTAATAGCAATCTCACCATTAAAAGGTTTTAAAAGTTCAATACAAGTATAAAGTCCTAGGCCAGTACCTGTCGGTTCTCCTTCGGTTTTTTCCTCGCCTTTAGGCGGCTTGGATGTGTAAAAAGGGTCAAAAATTTTTGGCAGTTCTTCAGATGATATGCCGCATCCCGTATCTGCAATATCCATATATATGTTCGAGTCATCTTGCCGAGTCACGATAGTTATTTCTCTGCTTTTCTTTTCCCACATAGCATCCATTGCATTATTTATTAAATTATAAAATACTTGAGAAATATAGGAATAAATTAATGGAATGCTGGCAATTTCTTCGTCATAAAAGTATTTTTTTCTAATCTTGTTTTTAAAATACAGGTTGCCTTCCAATAGCTGAATTTCTCTCTGCACTAAATCGTTGATATTCACCGGGTGCAAATCTTGCTTTTGCTCGTTTCGGCTTTTCATCATCAGAGTATCCATGATCTGATTGATTTTTGTGACCGCTTGAAAAATATACTTACTATAATTAAACAGAGAGTCTTCTTGAATTTGTGTAGCTTTTGTTTCAATCAAATCGACGCTAGTCTGAATCACTTGCAGCGGACTTTTGAGGTTGTGAACCATTCCCTGGGTCAAACGTCCAATGATGGCTGTTTTTTCCTGGTTTATTAATTGCTTGGTTTTTTGTTCAACAAGTTTTTCCAGGTTTTGGTTGAGGTGGGCAAGTTCGAGGTTTTTTTCTTCAAGTTTTTTTTGCAAGCTGCGGATTGTCAAGTGGGTTTGAATCCGGCTCAAAACTTCTTCGTGCTGGAAAGGCTTAGTGATGTAGTCAACGGCTCCTGTCTGAAAGCCTTTTACTTTATCAGGCGTATCAGAAAGGGCGCTCATAAATATGATGGGAATATCTTGCGTTGACGAGTCTGCTTTCAAACGTCGGCAAGTTTCAAAACCGTCAATTCCTGGCATCATGATATCCAAAAGAATCAAGTCGGGATGGATGTAGTCAATTTGCTCGATCGCACTTTCGCCGTCTAGAGCTACTAATACTTTAAACCCATAATTCCTTAACAACTCGAAAAGTACGTCAAGATTTGTTTGGTTGTCATCGACAATTAGTATGATGCTTCTTTCGGAATTCTTATCGTTCATATTCAAGGCAAACATTCAAGTTTTTTACTTTTTAGTTGTGGGTTGTGAGTTTAAATCGGATTAAAGTGATTTTCTGCGGCTCTCGAAACCTGGTTGCTTCGTAGATGCCTTTATTTGCAATCACTCTTTCTTTTATGGGCGGGTAGGATGCCCATCCCACCAAAATTTCATTCTCTTTGGAACAGGCATCTTGCCTGTTGCTGACAAAAATGTAAGATGTGAGATTTAACAGATTTTGAGTTGTGTGTTAGCTACAGTCAATTTTAGGACAAATGTTGCTTCAAAAAATCTCTAATTTGCTTGAGCTGAAATCCTTTAGCAAGTTGGCGCAGGTGATGAACGAAAGGCACTAATGTCGGGTCAGAATGTTCGAGTTTAGCAGTTTCTTCCAGAATAGCTTCAATATCGCCCATTGCAGCCAATCTTAACAATCTCAAGACTGACTCAGAGGTAGGAGACACCATCGTTGAGTCAGCAGCAGCAATCTCAGAAGATGCTTTTGCAGTTTTATCTATCCGCTGTTTGGTATGCGATCTTTCTTCGTAAACCCATTCTAGTCTCAAATGCAGGCGCAATAATTCTAAAAGCTCGTTAGTTTGAATCGGCTTGGTGAGAAAATTATCGCAACCTGCAAGCCTGCTCTCTTGCTTGGTAGTCTCGTAAACGTTAGCGGACAAAGCAAGGATCACCGTATCTTTTAATTCCGGCAACCGTCGCAGCCGCCTGGTAGCTTCCCAACCATTCATTACGGGCATCAGGAAATCCATTAAAATTATATCCGGTAGAAATTCCTGTGCTTTATGCAAGCAGTCTTCGCCGTCTGTAGCTTCTGCAATCTCAAAGCCTAAATGAAAAAGCAGCCTGTGCAACATGGCGCGATTTACTTCGTGATCGTCTACTATTAGCACTTTCCGCTGAGGACCGGTAAAACCTACAAGCCGTTTTTTTTCTTGCCGGGAGGGAAGTTCCGAAGACTGGGCAACTGCAGGCAAGTCTAGATCCAACCAAAATATGCTGCCTTTGCCGGAGGTACTTTGGACGCGAATTTGGCTGCCCATCATTTTGACTAATTTTTGGCTGATGGAAAGTCCCAGTCCGGTACCTTCGACGAAATTGTTATGATCGCCCACTTGATGAAAAGGCAAAAATATGTCTTCTAATTTATTCTGCCCGATGCCTATGCCCGTATCTTCGATGTGAAAGCGAATTTTATGGGTAGGGACAGGGACACGGCCGATATTTTCTACTGTTGTCACCTCGCGCGCTTCTGTTGTTCCTAGTGGCTGGACCGACATTTGCTGCGCGTCTAAATTAGCGGTCAAATTGATCGTTTGAGTGGCAATTTCCGCTGTCAAATTAGAATTTTTCCAGTTGGTTTGAGGATCATTATCGGGGAAATTTTCTGCATAACCGACTTTGAATGTAACGCTGCCACTGTTCGTAAACTTAACGGCATTGCTGAGCAAATTAATCAAAACTTGACGCAACCTTTTTTCGTCTGCCAAAATCCCGTCTGGCAGCGCTGAAACTTGCTCGTAATTAAAGGCAATTCCTTTTTGAGCGGAGCGCATCTGGAACAAATCAATAATACTTTTAACAAAAGTAGGAAAATGCACGTTTGTCAGCGACAGCTCCATTTTACTAGCTTCGATTTTTGAGAGGTCTAAAACATCATTAATCAGCATCAGCAGGTGGTTGCCACACTGGTGAATGTTGTTAAGACTTTCCTGCTGATCTGCGGTCAAGTTTTTATCTACTTTTAGCAATTGAATGTATCCCAAAATCCCGTTCAAAGGCGTCCGCAATTCGTGGCTCATGTTGGCGAGAAAGTCGCTTTTAGCGCGGTTGGCAGATTCGGCGGCTTCTTTAGCTAATTGCAGGGCGGCTTCTGCAAGTTTGCGATCGGCAATTTCGGTTTGTGCTTGTTCAAATAGCACCGATTGCTGAATGGCGATCGCCAACTGCACCCCCAATTGTTTTAGGCAGTCTCCCTCCAATTGCTGCCAGGAACGCGGGCCCGTGCAGTGGTGGGCAATTAGCAGCCCCCACAAGTTTTCTCCTTGCAAAATCGGCACTACCAGATTCGCTCTCACATCGAGCCGAGTCAACAAAGCCAAGTGGCACTCGGCTAGGCCGGCATTGCGAACATCTTCTATGGCTCTAATTCTGCCGTCTTGGTAAAGAGGAACGTAGGCTGCCCCGAAACAGGGGTCATAAATTTCCATTCCTACAATTGGTAGGAAATTTTCGGCAACCGACTCGACAGCTATAAATCCGCTCCAATCAGGATTAAATTGGTAAATAACAGTGCGGTCTACTTGCAAAAAATGCCGCACTTCTTCGACGCTTTTGGTGAGAATCTCTTCGAGATTTAGAGAAGATCTAATGCGTTCCAGCATGGCTACCGCCAACTGTTCACGCTTTAACTTTTGGCGCAAAATCAATTCAGATTCTTTGCGTTTTGTGATATCGGTAATTACTGCAATTAAGCCGATGTAATTCTCATTAATATCTTGAATACTGTCGGCTCGCACCAGAGAAGTAACTGCTTCGCCACTCTTAGTTTGCAGCGCAACTTCGCCACACCAAGAGCGACCTTTGCGAAGGCTTTTATAGATTTGTTTGTAATTTTTATGCCGGACATAAAGCGCAGCCATATCGCCAATATCATTGAGTTCTTCCACCGTGTAGCCGTAGCGCTGAATGAAGGCTTGATTGTGGTAAATAGACCGCCCTTTCAAGTCGGCGATCACGATCGCGTCGCTGGTACTTTCGACGGCTTGAGTGACCTGCACTAAAGCTAATTCTGCTGCTTTGCGATCGCTAATATCCGTCATCGAACCCACCATCCGCAGAGGGTTTCCGGCTTCGTCCCAGACTGCTTGAGCGCGGGCGAGCACCCACTTATAGCTACCGTCTTTGCACTGCAAGCGGTATTCGGCAGCGTAATAGGGGGTTTGGCGATCGAGATAACCTTGGATCGCTGCTTGCACTCGTGAGCGATCGTCTGGATGGATGCGATCGATCCACGAGGTGTTGGTGTTTTCGATTTCGCCGTCTGTGTAACCGATAATTTCTTGCCAGCGGGCCGATCGAAAAG
The DNA here is from genome assembly GCF_036701435.1 of Microcoleus sp. Pol12A5. Lineage (NCBI taxonomy): Bacteria > Bacillati > Cyanobacteriota > Cyanophyceae > Oscillatoriales > Microcoleaceae > Microcoleus > Microcoleus sp. Pol12A5. The sequence continues at coordinate 21,372 of NZ_JAUBQU010000047.1, read as the reverse complement.
CTTCATTTGTTTGAAGATTCAGATCCCAAATTCCGTCTTGATTGCCTTTGAGAACTAACTGCCAGCGTTCTTCACTTTTACGCAATTCTTCTTCGGCTTGTTTGCGCTGAATATGATCGCCCAACTGAGTCGCTACAGCCTTGACCAATTCTACTATACGCGGTTCCATAATCGAGCGGTCGCGCTTGCAGAATACTAAAACTGCCAGCACCTTTGAGCTAGCGTGAATTGGCACTCCGAAACAAGCTTTTAATCCGAATGATACCGCCATTTGCGCTCGGGCAAAAAGATGATTTTTGGCTACAGAAATATCTTCAATCCATTCTACATTTCTGGTTGACCAAATCCGCCCAGGTACTGCCACTCCGGCGGCGAATCTAATTTTTTTACTTTCACGACCGAACATATCTAAATCGCGATCGCTAGCGTACCAAGTTTCGCTGTGTTCCAAAAAAGTACCGTTAGCACTCGGTATCCAAGCTTCCGCAAAATTCCAGCCGATCGCATTGCACAGCAACCGCAGGATATCTGGGAGGGCACTGTGAAAATCTGCAGACTGACTAATGGCTTGAGTTGCGGCCAGCAACAGCTTTATTTCATCTTCTGCTTGCTTGCTTTCTGTAATATCAGTTCCCGTGCCGAGAATTTGTTTTAACTTACCATCGGCTGTTTTCGCAAATACAGTATCTCGGCTAACCATCCAGCGCCAAGAACCATCCTTGTGCCTAATTCTGTATTCAATTTCAAAGATATCCCCTTCGCTGCCTGTTTCAACTTGCTGTAAATAATCAGGCATTTTTCTTAAATCTTCGGGATGAATTAAAGGTGACATCATCCACGGCCCCATTGCCTGAATCTCCTCTACTGTATAGCCAAGAATCTGGTATATAGAAGCGTTTCCATAGATATTTTTTTTTTCAATTAAGTCACAAACATACAAAATATTAGGACTTGCCCCTGCAATTTGTTGAATGAATCGCTGGCTCTCTCGCAGTGCTGCTTCTGCTTGTTTCCTTTGGGAAATATCGCGAACAATGCAAATAGTTTCTCCGCCGGCTAGCATTGTCAGCGATACATCTAAAGGAACCTTCGATCCGTCGCGGCGGCATCCTACTGCTTCGGTCATGTACCAACCTTTCTGCACTAAAGTAGGGGCAACTTCTTGCTCAAACCTTTGCAGTTCTGCACCTTCGTAGAATACTTTCCAACTTTTGCCTAACAGTTCTTCGAGAGAGTCGTAACCGTAGATTTTTAGTCGGGCTGCGTTGCAATAAATCAAAAGTCCGTCGGTATCGATTATGGCGATACCTTCGGAAGCGGCAGCCATTGCCGCTGCTTGCCTGTGGAGTTTTGACTCGAAACGTTTGCGATTGGTGATGTCGCGGACGATCGCGATAATTTCGTCATCGGTGCAAAAAACTATTCTCGCTTCAAAATCGTACAGTTCATCATTAACGGGCATTTGATATTCTACAACTTGAATCTCGCCCGTGGCGATCGCTTGTTGATTGCTCGACAAGATTTTTTCAGCAAAAGCAGCCGGCAATATGTCTTGTGCTTTTTTGCCAATTAGTGTTTTTTGTGGGATGATTTTCTCGAAATTTTTTGCAGGCTTGAAGTCTACAAAAGTGCCGTCTGCCCGACAGCGAAATATCATGTCTGGTATCGCATTTAAAAGAGCGCGGTTGGTGGCTTCACTCTTACGCAGTTCAGCTTCAGCTTGCTTGCTAAATGTAACGTCGCGAGCAACTGCATAAATCAAACCTTCTTCTGCAAACGGGGATGCTGTCCACGACAGCCATTTATAAGTACCATCTTGGCAAAGATAGCGGTTTTCTAAGCTAATAACGGGGTGGCTATTTTTAAGTTTTTCTAATTCCGCTACAGTAATTTCTAGGTCTTCTGGATGGACGAATTCTATCAAAGGTTTGGCTAAGATTTCATCACTGCTATAACCTAATACATTTGACCAAGCGGGGTTTAAGCGTTTGAAATAGCCATCAAAACCTGCAATGCAAAGTAAATCCAGCGAGAGATTAAAAAATCGATCGCGGTCTTGCTGGGTTTGTTTCAATTCGGTAACATCCATCACCAAACCGTCCCAAACTATATCGCCGTTGGCTTGCTTTTCTGGCTTCGACGCGCCTTGCAGCCATTTCACTCGATCTCCCATAACTTGCCGCCACTGGTGTTGCCAAGCTTGCTGAGTCGCGGCTGAAGTTGCCATCGATCGCTGCAAGCCTGAGATGTCGTCTGGGTGAACTGTTGCAAAAGCCAAAGTGGCATTTTCTTCTATTTGTTCGGGTTTTAAATTGTAGATATGCAAACTGCCAGAAGAAACGTAAGTAAAAGATGTTTTACCATCTACATCAAGCCGATATTGATAAATCATTCCAGGCACGTTGTCGGTCATTATTTGAAATCGAGCTTCGCTTTCCTGCAACGCAATTTGCTGGCGTTTGTATTCGGTCACATCTCGCATTGTTCCGACTAACATTTTAGTCCCATCGGCTTTTTTAAATACAGTTTTTTTAGTAGATATAATGCGTTCTTGACCGTCGCCATCGGTAAAAATTTCTTCTGTTTCCTGAGCCAGACTTCTTTGCAATACTTGCTCGTCTTGTTGCCAAAAAAAAGCCGCTTGTGCTGGGGGTAAAAAATCGTATCCTGACTTGCCAATCAGTTCCGATCGCCTTTTTCCTATCAAATTGCAAAAAGCATCGTTTAATACGATCCATCTGTGCAGCTCATCTTTGACAAAAATCGGGTCAGGAGTAGAATTAATCGTGTGATTTAAAAACTCTTCTGATGCTTTTAATTGAGCTTCGTAACGGTAGCGATCGCTCACGTCCAAGACTACTTTAATCAGGTGGTCGATCGAGCCGTCTAGGGCTCGGATACAGCGCAGGTAAACTCTCGTATAAACTGTATTTCCGTCTTTTCGGCGCCATCTTTGGTCTAAAACATAGCCTTCACTCTCCCCTGCCAAAATTTTATTGAACTGCTCTAAACTCGCCTGCAAGTCTTCAGGAAAACCCCACCTCTCCCAATTCTCATGCAAAAACTCTTGGCGAGAGTACCCCAGCAAATCACACAAAGCATCGTTGACTTCCAACCACTCGTATTTTTCTGGTGCTGAGGGGGATATCGGAGGAGCAAGAATGGCAATTCCGACGAGAGAATTCTCGACTACCGAGCGATATTTTTCTTCACTTTTTCGCAAAGCTTCTTGGTTGTGCTGTCGCTCGACTGCGTAACGAAGCGATCTAATTAACACTTCGCTGTCGATTTTTCGCTTGACTAGATAATCTTGAGCTCCGGCTTGGATTGACTGCACGGCAAGCTCTTCATCGTTGCGGGCAGTCAGTACGACAATCGGAGTATTTAGGCTATATTCTTGTATTTTGACAATTGTATTTAAGTCTTGGCTATCGGGCAGCGAAAGATCTAGTAAAATCACATCAAAATCTTCGCCGGTCAAAAGTTCCTGCGCTTTGCTGAGACAGTCTGTACAACTTACTGATAGCCTTTGGGGTTCGGCTCTACTAACATTTGTTTCTAATAATAATTCTTCGATCAGCTCGGCTTCTGCTTGATTGTCTTCGACCAGAAGAACTTTAAAGCCGTTTCGCTTTGCGGGTGGACTCAAAACTGATATCATATACCTTGTTTTTTGTCAGAAGGCAGTGTAGCCAACTATTATAGCATATAAAGAATTGTATAGCCACAAATCCCCCCGTTCCAGTTGAAAACTCTGTGGTGCAAGAATTACAAGGGAGTATCTCATATTTGTAAAAACACTTCTTTTCCCTCCTTCCTTCTTCCTCTTGCCTTCTGCCTCCTGCCTCAAAAATCCTATTTCTAGCTGGGGTGCAAAAGTAATATCATCCCATTTACAATGCACTCTATATCAGAGATTGGACTCTTCTCAAAAACTGGTTATTCTGCCCATTTCACAAAAAGTAAATTTTCTGGGTATGGGTTCTTTTAACCCGTCCTTAAAAGGCTTATTGAAAATGGTGCAATATCTGATATCTATGCGATTGTGTTTTTCCTCTAAGTAGGTCAAAGCCATCAGAGGGAAAATTTTTAGGTTTTTTAGAAGCTGGGTTTCAGGAGGAAACTAAGCTGCTGAGTATTTTTTTGGACCATCGCCCCTGTGACCAGATTTTAGATTTTAGATTTTAGACTTTAGATTTAGTCCACAGATGAATCGGCAAGGTTGAACTAGAATCTAAAATTTTGGGTGACTCACGACTCCTGTCGGAAAGTAAGTATCCATTTTTGGGCTGGTTCAGCCGATGATCGCGCGATCGCACCTCACCCTTTGTTGTCCTTGGATTCCGCTAGCAACAGCATCCAAGCGATATCCCCGCACCAATGAGCGCTCAACGCCAAAAAAGCGGTGGCAACTATCTTCGCTATTTATGTTTTTACCACTTCTTTTATCATACCTTACATAAACTGATTACTGCGATTTCTTTACTTTCTGCAATCAAATAAAATATCTCCACAGGCCTTGCTATTTAGCAAAAAAGTGATAATCTTGAATTAGAGGCAATCGAAAACTCGGTTGATACAGCCTAGCAAAAAACTTGATAATTTTAGTAACAAAATTACAATTCCGCATAACCTGTCTTTTGTTTACTGTCCTTTGACCGAAATGAGCTGAAGTTGAGAGGAAAAAAGCAATGCTCGACAATTTAGCAATTGAACAAAAACCCGGTTTAATCCCCAAAGAAAAAGCCTTAGTATTGTTGTTTGATGAAGTCGGCATCGCCGACATCCCATTAGTAGGCGGTAAAAATGCTTCTTTGGGCGAAATGATTCAACAGTTAACCGCCCAAGGAGTCAGAGTTCCCAACGGATTTGCAACTACAGCACACGCTTACCGGTACTTCATCCAGTCAGCGGGTTTAGAAGCTAAATTGCGCGAAATTTTTGCAGATTTAGACGTAGAAGATCTGCAGAACCTGCGACAAAAAGGCAAGCAAGCGCGGGCACTGATTCTTGACACACCATTTCCGCGAGAACTCCAAGCCGCGATCGCGGATGCTTACGAAAAATTGTGCGATCGCTACGGCGACAGTACAGACGTAGCAGTGCGTTCCTCCGCCACCGCCGAAGACTTACCAGACGCCAGTTTCGCGGGACAGCAAGAAACCTACCTCAACGTCCAAGCTTGCGCTGGCGTCCTGGAATGCTGTCACAAATGCTTTGCTTCCATATTCACCGATCGCGCGATTTCCTACCGCCAACAAAGGGGTTTCGACCACTTTGAAGTCGCCCTATCAGTCGGCGTCCAAAAAATGGTGCGATCGGACTTAGCATCATCCGGCGTCATGTTCAGCATCGACACCGAAACCGGATTCAAAAACGCCGTATTAGTCACCGCCGCCTACGGATTAGGCGAAAACATCGTCCAAGGAACCGTCAACCCCGACGAATACTTCGTCTTTAAACCAACCTTAAAACAAGGTTTTCGCCCGATTTTAGAGAAACGACTCGGCAGCAAAACCCTCAAAATGGTGTACGATATCGGCGGTTCTAAATACACCAAAAACGTCTCCGTCATCGCCGCCGAAAAAAATAAATTTGCCATCCAAGATGATGAAATTCTGCAACTAGCAAAATGGGCCGTAGTCATCGAAGAACACTACTCTAAAGTGCGCGGGACTTATACCCCGATGGACATTGAGTGGGCAAAAGACGGCAATACGGGCGAATTGTTTATTGTCCAAGCACGACCTGAAACAGTACAATCTCAAAAGTCTGCTAAAGTTTTGCGAAACTACAAATTGCAAGGCAGCAGCGCAGTTTTAGCAAAAGGACGCGCCGTTGGCGAATCAATCGGACAAGGCAAAGCCCGCGTAATTTTAGATGTGCACAGAATCGCTGAATTTCAATCAGGAGAAGTTTTAGTTACCAACAAAACAGACCCGGATTGGGAACCGATTATGAAAAAAGCAAGTGCGATCGTCACCAATTCCGGCGGCCGCACTTGTCACGCCGCCATCATCGCCAGAGAAATGGGAATTCCCGCCATTGTCGGCACCGGTGAGGCAACCCAAATCTTGAAAAACCATCAAGAAATCACTGTTTCTTGTTCCGAAGGAGATGAAGGGAAAGTTTATGCGGGTTTGCTTCCTTTTGAAATTCAAGAAACGGCGATCGAGAATTTGCCCCGCACCCGCACTCAAATTTTAATGAATGTCGGGAACCCAGAAGAAGCCTTTGGTTTATCAGCAATTCCCTGCGACGGCGTAGGCTTAGCGCGGTTGGAATTCATCATTGCCAATCACATTAAAGCACACCCGCTGGCACTGATTCACTTTGACGAATTGGTGGATGAATCAGTCAAGGAAGAAATTGCCGAACTCACAGCACTTTACCAACACAAACCAGATTTCTTCACCGACAAACTCGCCCACGGAATTGCCACAATTGCAGCCGCATTTTATCCAAATCCAGTTATCGTGCGGATGAGCGATTTCAAGAGCAACGAATATGCTAATCTTTTGGGTGGGCGGCAGTTTGAACCCAACGAAGAAAACCCGATGATCGGGTGGCGCGGCGCCTCTCGCTATTACGACCCAAATTACCGCGAAGCTTACGCTTTGGAATGCAAAGCATTAAAGCGAGTTCGCGACGAAATGGGCTTGACAAATGTGATTCCGATGATTCCATTTTGTCGCACCCCGGATGAAGGACGAAAAGTGTTAGCCGAGATGGCAAAACACGGTTTAGTTAAGGGCGAGAACGGCCTGCAAGTGTATGTGATGTGCGAATTACCGAGCAATGTCATATTTGCTGACGAATTTGCCCAAGTTTTTGACGGATTCTCGATCGGCTCTAACGATTTAACTCAGTTAACATTAGGATTAGACCGGGATTCTGCTTTAGTCGCACACATTTTTGACGAACGGAATGAAGCTGTCAAGCGCATGGTAGCAATTGCCATTAAAGCCGCCAAGAAGTACGATCGCAAGATTGGGATTTGCGGTCAAGCCCCCAGCGATTATCCTGAGTTTGCTCGTTTCTTGGTTGAGCTGGGAATTGATTCGATTAGTTTGAATCCCGATTCGGTTTTGAAGACTTTGTTGGATGTTGCTAAGGTGGAAGGCGCGGGTTCGTTGATGGATTTAGCCGGGGATATTGCTAAGGTTTAACCCTTTCAGGTTTTGAGAGAAACCGGGTTTCCTAAACAATAGCTAGCCCATGTTCTGACTTGCTTGTTTTTGAACCGATCCGGTTTCTCATATTTAGTCCTGTAAAATAACCGATTTTGCGTTTGTAGTGATTAATCCAAGTCCTCTGATTTTTATCAGGACTTGCATTCGTCACTACAAACCTATTTGATTGCTGATAATTGACCTGAAATAATATCACATCATATCTGCACTTCTGGCTTTTTTGGACCCGGACGATGCGCTTTACGAAAAAAGTGGCGTCAGCAGCGATCGCCCTCCTCAGCAGCCAGCTAACGGTTAACACACGGGCGGCATAGTTTGATAATTGATCGGGAACTTTTTTTATTTAAAACCGTCTTTTTGAGGATAATTTTCTGTTGCCGTAGCTTAAATTAAAGTAAATATTCTCCACATAAGCTCTGAAAAAGTGCTAACTGCTCTCCTGATTATTTTGATAGGTTTAGCTCCGTCGCTGCTGTCTTTGTGGGTGATGCGCTCTGCCCAGAGCCAAGCCCGCGACAGAATTGCAGCGGCCAGACTTGCGGTAGCGAATAGACCCATGCGAACTCAACTACCAACTGCCGATCGCACTTACATACAAAGCCTCGGTTATTCGATCGGGGATATCACTTGCGAGTATAACGCCCGCTCTAATTACATTCGCTGCGCTGTCAATCCTTCTGGGCCCTGTCAAGATTGTCGGTACTACCAAGCCAGAACTCTTGACGCTCGCGGTGAAAAGATATAGCTTATATTGGTGCTTGTATCTACGCCTATTTGCGGATGTAATAATCAATGAGTTAAGATGTACTTACGTGTAAGGATTATTGTTGGAGCTTGTTTTGGACGACCCACGCCCCAACTCAGCAATTAAAACCTAATCGAGCATTATTGCTTGGTTACAGTTGTCATAACAGGGGAATTGCGATCGGTGTTTTTCTAGTTGAGGATTTACGATCGGAAACAAAGTTGAGATGATAAATTTTGGTTGGGTGGCGAGAAATCTAGGAATAAATTGGGTTTCTAGTCTCTTAGACGTAACTCCTGCAGTTAAGAAAATTAGCCAACAAAAATCGTAAGTAGCTGAGGGGCAAATCTCCAAATCAGTTTCTTCAAACATGATGAAAAATTCTGCGCGAAACATTGTCCCGAGCATTGATCTTAAACAGAAACCAGCTCGAAGACTCTAAGTTGACAACTTGAGAAGTTGCTTGTGGGCGGCACTAATATGTTTTTGCTATCGTAGCGAAACAGTCTCAAATCTAGATTGCTATCTCCAGACTCCAAGTCATGAATTTTTAAGACACTTCGTCGATACAGGGTATGCCAATTTCAATTGAATCTCATATGTTGCACCATTTTCAAGAATAGGCTTTCTGGCCTGTTCCACAACAAGTGAATTTTTTTATGGGCTGGGCAGGAGAACCCCCCATAGAAGGGTTATTGAGAATGGTAAAAGATCTCAGTTGAATGACACTTCGGGCACGGTCGGCATAATTATGTGACGGCTATCACTCCCTCATTAATACCTGGTTGCTATTGTGAACAGGGCTTGCACACCAAAAGCAAAGAAACCGAGTTTTTTACCGGGAGCGAGGGCTGCAAAGAAGTCTTTTCGTCCCTCAAACCAGGTTTATACCTCTAGAAATAGTGAATTTTCTCTGCAAATAAAGTGCATTAGACGATGTACAGAAAACCTCATTAAGTAAATTTTTGAGAACTGGTGTTATTATCTACTGCGCGATGTAAGAGATAAGCGTGTAACAGATACACTCGCTAACAGAAAAGAAAAAAGTCGAACGCAAAATATCACCCGATAGAGAGATTATGGGGATTTTAAACCCCAAATCCTCTGCGCTTCTGCCGGCGATATTGGCAATGCTATTAAATATTAATATAGCAGTCATTTGTGCTGAGTAAAATTCGCTTTTTGCTTTTGATCCACCTCAAGCTACACCGCCTATTACTCTGCAATTAAACCTTTTCAAGAGGTGATAATGATCATCTGGAAATGGGTACATCATCTACAATTCGTGAGCCAATTTGACCATGCAAAGCATCTGCAACAAACCAATTTTTGTCACCACCAAAATATGTGACTCCACCGCAAGGATTGCCGGTCCAAAATCCCGAACAACCGCAACTTATCATCAGAAAAAAGCAATAAAAAAAGTAAAAACAGAGGAGTGTTTCCTGTCCCAGAAACTCCGTGGCGACAGGAAAATTGGGCATCCCCACAGAGAATTTTTGCGAGCAACCCAGTCTGTGGGCGCCCCGACTATAAAAAATGTACTGTTCCTCGATGCCAGAGTAGAAAACTTCGACAGCTTGGCAAGAGGAGGAACAGCCAATACAGAGGTATTTGTATTGGACTCGACGCGGGATGGAGTCGAGCAAATTACTAGAATTTTGGTTAATTACAGCGATTTAGACAGCCTTCAGATAGTTTCTCACGGTCGAGAAGCGGGGGTGCAGCTAGGGTCGATCGAACTTTGCAACGACAACTTACAAACCTACAACCATTTGTTAGAACAGTGGGGAAAAGCCCTCAGCGAGAGAGGAGATATCTTGTTATTCGGCTGCAGCGTCGCAGCGGGAGAAAGTGGCGAGGCCTTCGTGCGGCGGCTGAGCTTAATAGTCGGTGCAGATATTGCAGCTTCCGACAACTTGACGGGGAGTACGGCACTCGGTGGCGACTGGGAATTAAAATTTGCGACAGGGGAAATAAAAGCGAGAATCGCCATTGAAAAAGAAGTGCTCGCAGCCTACCCTTACGCCCTCGGCACATTAGTTAACGAAACTTTCAAAAACTCCACAGTTAGGGGGCCTTGGATTTACGGGGGAAACGACGGAGCACTGTTCAATCCCAGCAGCGGGGTTCCAGCAGCCAATCAACTTATCCCCGGCATTACCGGAGGCACGGTATCGGGCGTAATTCCGGCTTTGGGCGGTTCAAGTCCCGGCGATGGCGCTCTGCGATTAACTCCAGCAGTAAATCTTCGGGAAGCCTTCGTCATCTACAACAACCCCATTCCTTCAACCGACGGTATCAGAGTCCAGTTTGATTTTTATTCTTACGGTTCAAGCCAGCAATTTGAGGCTCCGCAACCCTCTATTAGTCCTCAGCCAGGGGACGGGCTGGGTTTCTTCTTGATAGACGGCACTGTTAGCCCAACCAGGACTGGGGGTTATGGCGGTTCTCTGGCTTACGCTCCACGAACGGGTATACCCGGTATTGAGGGAGGTTATTTAGGCATTGGGCTTGACGAGTTTGGCAATTTTTCAACATCCACAGAAGGGCGCTCCGGCCCGGAGCCACCTTCGATTCCCGGCTCCTCTATTGGTTCTTTCCGACCTGATTCAGTAACTGTTAGAGGAAATCAAGCAAACGGTTATCAGTTTTTAACAAATGCGATCGTTCCCTTCGGCATCGATAACATTCCTACCAGCATTGACTTTAGCGACCCTCAACCAGGCAGCAATTTTAACTTCAGCAATACGTTCACGAGCGATCGCAATTTAGCCAAAAGATCCGTTCAAATTACGCTGAATCCATCTAACGATCCGGTGAATCCCTCTCGCCTCACCGTTGCCTTCGATAAAAATTTCGACGGCATATACGAAACTACATTGATCGACATCCCCAACTTGGCGACCAAAAACGGCTCAGTACCGCCAATTTTCAAATTTGGTTTTGGCAGTTCCACAGGAAGCGCCAACAACATTCACGAACTTCAAAACCTGGTAGTTGAAACTATCAATCCTCCCAGTATCGCCGCAGAGGTTGCCACTATTAAGACCGGCCCGCAGTTTGTCAAATCCGAAGGCAGCATTACCTACACGATTACTACTGTAAACAGGGGACCAGCGCCTGCTACAAATGTTCTGATTCAAGACGAAATACCTTTAGAACTGCGTCCGGGCGGATTGCAGCCGGATCTGATTGCCTCCAACAACGGCACTTACGTGAACCAAACCAAGGCAGTCACCTGGCCGTTAATTCCGGTTCTCAATGCCGGCGAGACTGTGACTTACACCCTGACAATTGATTTGCCGCCCGGTTTAACCAGCGGTAGCAGTTTTGCCAACGTTGCATTCAGCACTAGCTCGACTTTCGACCCCGACCTCAGCAACAACAGCGGTGTACTCGCCCCAGGGCAAATCGAGGGACCTGGTGTCGTGTCTACCACAGTTGTCGATACAGTCGCGGATTTAGTTACTACCAAAAGCGGTCCTGTGACTACTTCGGCTGGGTCAATCGTCGCCTACACATTGACTACCACTAACATGGGGCCAGACCCCGCTGCCGATGTGACCATCAGTGACAGCATTATTCCGGGTTTAACAGGAGTCAGCGTATCGGACGGCGGTACTTACGACCCAGTTTCGGGCATTGTCACCTTCCCAGCACTGACAGCCCTGGCAAATGCTGCGACTGAGACTCGGACTATCAGTTTCACTGCCCCAGCCACCCTTACTGCCATCAGCAACACGGCGCGGAGCACCTCGGCGATTTTCGATCCGATCGCCACTAACAACAACGGCTCGACAACCAACAAAGACGGCACTCCCACTAACTCTACGGTTACGACAAGTATTGCGCCCAACGCGGATTTGGCAACCACCAAAACCGGCTCTACAAGTGCTACTGCCGGTAGTTCGGTCAGCTATACGATCGCTACAGTTAATTTAGGGCCGAGTCCTGCAGAAGCTGTAACCATCACTGACAGCATAGTTCCCGGATTAACCGGAGTCACGGCATCTAACGGCGGCGTTTACGATCCAGTGACGGGCATTGTCACCTTCGCACCTGTGGCAATTGCCAACGCGGAGACTGTCACCCGGACGATCGACTTCACAGTACCGCCCACCCTAACTTCCATCAGCAACACGGCCAGAAGTACCTCCATCACTCCTGACTCCACTCCGACCAACAACAACGGTACCAACCCCAACGCCACCGTCACCACCTCGATCGATGCTGTGGCCGATGTTGTCACCCAAAAAACGGCTCCGGCCAGCATCAACGCGGGCGAAACGCTACTTTATACAATTACTACTGCCAACAACGGGCCGAGTCCTGCGACCAACGTAGTCATCACCGACAGCCTGATTCCCGGCTTAACTAATGTCAGCGTGTCCGATGGCGGAACCTACAATCCTGCCACAGGGACGATCGAGTTCCCAGCGATCGCGACTTTAGCCAGCGGCACCAACCAGAGCCGCACCATCAGCTTTGTACCGCCGACTACCCTGACGAGCATCACCAATATTGTATTGAGCCGATCGGACACTTTTGACCCGGACTTAACAAACAATAACGGCTCGACAGTCGCAGTGCCCGGTGAGGCGGGGGGTCAAGTCATTACCTCGATCGAGGCTGTGGCCGATGTTGTCACCCAAAAAACGGCTCCCGCCAGCATCCAGGTGGGCGACACGCTACTTTATACAATTACTACTACCAACAACGGGCCGAGTCCTGCGACCAACGTAGTCATCACCGACAGCCTGATTCCCGGCTTAACTAATGTCCGCGTGTTCGATGGCGGAACCTACAACGCAACCACAGGGACGATCGAGTTTCCAGCGATCGCGACTTTAGCCAGCGGCAGCAGTGTCACCCGCCGCCTAATTTTTGTACCCCCGCCTACGCTGACGAGCATCACCAACATAGTATTGAGTCGATCGGACACTTTTGACCCGGACTTAACAAACAACAACGGCTCGACAGTCGCATTGCCCGGTGAGGCGGGGGGGCAAGTCATTACCTCGATCGATCCTGTTGCCGACCTGGTTACGTCCAAGAGCGGTCTCACATCTGCTCCTGCTGGTAGTTCCGTGACTTATACTATAACTACCGCCAACAATGGGCCGAATGCTGCTGAAAACGTAGTGATTACAGACAGCATCATTCCCGGTTTAACGGGAGTAAGCGCATCCGATAACGGCACTTACGACCCAGTGACAGGGGTTGTCACCTTCCCAACAATTCCCAGTTTAACGAGCGGCAGCAACATCAACCGCGAGGTAACAGTAGTCGTTCCAGCGACGGGCGCCCTTAGCAATACTTCCCAGAGCCGATCGACCACTTTTGACCCCAAGCCCAGCAATAACAACGGTTCCGAGTCCAGAGCCACTGTCACCACCGCTATTATTAGCGCGCAGCCCACACCCAACAAACTTCCATCAGCCTACAGCAGCAACGCTGCGCTAGGGCCCAACAGCGTTGTCCAAATTAGCGGACTCGGAGGCAGAGACTCAGACGGCACAGTGGTTACATTCACCATCAGCACCCTGCCACCGACAAATCAAGGCGTCCTGTTCTTGGGCGACCCCGCAACGGGGGGAGTCGCCGTCACGGCTGGTCAAACCCTGACAGCCGAGCAAATGACGCAGTTATTCTTCCAGTCGGCGGGCAATTTCACAGGAGCTAATTTTACCTACAGCAGCAAGGACAATCTCGGTGGCAGCAGTCCTGCCGCCACAGTTTCTCTGGTGTCGCTAGCGTTCAACTACCCGCCGGTACCCACAAACTTCAGCAAGACCCTGGCGCCAAACAGCACCGTCAACCTCACAGCGCTGACGGCAAAAGACCCCGACGACTCGATCGAATTCTTTACTATCAACACCCTACCGGCGACAAATCAAGGCGTCCTGTACTTGGGCGACCCCAGCCAGGGAATCCGGGTCACGGCAGGCCAAAGATTGAGTACAACTCAAATCAACCAGTTATTCTTCCAAGCAACCAGCGAATTCGCAGCCACAAACTTTACCTACAGCGCCACAGACCGCCGCGGCGCCATCAGTTCAGCCCCCGCTACAGCCTCCCTGCTAGCACTATTACCTCCCACCGACCAGCCACCGGTCGCCAACAACTCCAGCCTGGCTGTGTTGCTGGGAAGAACCGTGAACATCCCCGGACTCGGAGGAACCGACCCAGACGGGACGGTGGTTTCCTTTACCGTAAACACCTTGCCGCCCGCCAATGAGGGGACGCTGTTTTTGGGTGATCCCAGCCAGGGAGTGCGGGTCACGGCTGGTCAAACCCTAACAACCGAGCAAATTACCCAGTTGTTCTTCCAGGCGTCCGGCAATTTCACAGGGGCAAACTTCACCTACAGTGCTACAGACAACCTCGGCGCCACGAGTGCGGCAGTCGCCACTGTCTCTCTCATTCCCCTTAAGGAATCGATACCGGCGCCAACACCCGCGCCGATACCCGTGCCGACACCGGCGCCAACCCCAACACCAACAACACCGGCGCCAACTCCAACACCAACAACACCGGCGCCGATACCCGTGCCGACACCGGCGCCAACTCCAACACCAACAACACCGACACCCACACCCACACCAACAATACCGGCGCCAACTCCAACACCAACAATACCGACACCCACACCCACACCAACAATACCGACACCCACACCCACACCAACAATACCGGCACCCACACCCACACCTGCAGCGGAACCAGCGCCGACGCCCATACCCACGCCGACGCCCATACCCGCGCCTGCCCCGGAACCAACTGCAACTGCAACTCCAACTCCAACACCACCCATTCCCACACCAACACCAACACAAACACCGGAACCAAAACCAGCGCCAGAACCAACGCCTATATTAGGCCCAGTACCCGAACCCGATACCAGTTGCGGTTGCGACCCCTTGCCCCAGCCACCGAACATCACATTTATCCCACCCCAGCCTTCGCAAATACTCAACTTCGACTCCAACGCCGCACAACTCATCGACATCCAAAACACCATGAGAGGCACTCCTGGAAACGATTCCTTAACAGGAAACGAAACCAACCAACTGTTTCTCTCAAAAAGCGGCGACGACACAGTGTTAGGTGAAGCAGGCAGCGATATCGTTTACGGCGACCAACAGCGAGACTTCATAGCAGCAGGTAGAAGCAACGACATCGTTTACGGCGGCAAAGACCAGGATGTCGTATTTGGCGGGAAGGAAGAGGATCGCATTTTTGGCGATCGCAATGGAGACACAGTGTACGGAGATCGGGGTTCCGACACCATAGTCGGCGACAACGGCAACAACATCGACTTGACCGACAACGACAGCGACCTAATTTTCGGCGGGTCTTCAGGCGACGCCATTGCAGGCACTCAAGGCAACGACACCGTTTACTCCGGCAAAGGCCCTGACATCGCCTATGGTGGCATCGACAACGACCTGATCTGGGGCGACAAAGGCCAGGACACCCTTGACGGCGACAGCGGAGACGACTCTTTGTTCGGTGGCGTCCTCAACTCCCTAGACAGCGACCCCGACGGCTTCGATTTGCTGTTAGGAGGTGATGGCAACGACTTGATGAACGGTCAAGAACAAGACGATACCCTGGTGGGCGGCAACGGACGGGATTTGCTGTTTGCAGGCAAAGCGGGCGATCGCATTTTTGGCGAAACTGACTCGGATACTCTCTACGGCAATCAAGGTTCCGACACCATACTCGGTGACTACGGCACTCAGCAAGGCAGCACAATTGCCACATCTGAAGGCGACTTAATTTTTGGCAACGACACCGGCGATATCATCGGTGGCGGTAGCGGTAACGACAGCATTTTTGCCGGCAAAGGTAACGACTTCATTTACGGCGGCAAAGATAACGACCGGATTTGGGGCGAACTCGGTTCCGATACTATTGTCGGAGATGAGGGGGACGATTCGCTTTACGGCGGCTTGCAAAACCAATTAGTGTCGGATGTTGACGGCCGCGACTTGCTGTTTGGAGGCGATGGCAATGACCAACTCAACGGCGGTGAGAGTTCCGACTCTTTGAGTGGGGGTTTTGGTAACGATATTCTTCGTGGTGGCAAGGATGACGATGCAGTACAGGCAGATGCTGGTGATGACTTGATTTACGGTGATGATGGCAGCGATATTTTGTGTGGCGATCCGGGTAACGATACCATTTTTGGCGATCGCGGGCAAAATGACCGAGGCGCTGTGGGTGGAGACGGTCAGCAAGACTGTATCAACGGGGACAGCGGCGATGACTTTTTATACGCTAATGAAGGTCAAGATACTCTCAACGGAGGTGAGGGTAATGACACTATTTACGGAGGCAAAGATAACGATATTCTCAACGGAGGTGCAGGGGATGACTGGCTGTTTGGTGATGGGGGCGATGATACTTTGATTGGAGGTATTGGGAGCGATCGCTTTGTGTTAAGTGCTAATAGTGGTATGGATAATCTGTTCAATTTTGCCGTAGGAACTGATAAGTTTGTCCTGGCGGGTGGCTTGAGTTTTGAGGCTTTGCAAATTAACCCGATGGCGAATGCTACACTGCTGCAAGTTGCTGCGACTGGCGAGGTTTTGGCTCAGGTTTTTGGCGCTGATAATACTATTACTTCTCTCGATTTTCTCACTCTTTCGAGTTAAGATCAAAGCGCATTTAATTCGCTAAGTTTTTTCGATACTCTCCCAACTCGGTTTGTTACATAAGCCGGGTTTTTTATTTTCCACAATTACCCAAATCAAGCAAGTTCTTGAATTCTTTAGTTTGTCAACTTATCGAGAAGTCTAAAAGGGGTTTTAGTGAATAATTAAGAACCGGCAAAAGCCAACAAACGCAGTTTGTGACTACAAGATTTACTACCTTTTTTTTGAGGGAATAGATATCCTCTTATATCCTGCTGATTGACTATTATTAAATGATTTTTGATAATGAGTCACGTCCTACCAATAGTCATAAAAACTATATTATAAATAACCAATATAAAAGCGAACAATTATCAACTATTTTTGGGTAGAAAATAGCGCATTTTACAGCGTATGTGCGTACATTGTGTACGTTTTTTCCATGTAAAAATAATTTAGCGGTAACTCAGGTTTGGCTAAAAAAATGCCTGATTTCGCAGGTAAACACAGCGAACTGCTACTTTGGGAAGATGTCGATCAAAAAAAAATCGCAGTAAATAGAACTTGTTAACTATGCGAAACCGAGAAATTAGCAATTAACAATTTCTTATTAGCAATTAACAATACTATCTACCATTGAAGATGGACATTTTACAAGTCAAGGAGCTATGTAACTCATGAAAAATTTAGGGTGCAACTACTCTTCGCTAATTCACCAATCAAGTTGCGATCGCCGCGACAAAGAGTCCATAAAAGCTTCTTTGATTGGGACGCCCTTAGTCGGGGATGTGGAGATCGATGTTTCCTGTTTAGCAAAAGAGAGTTGCGGCGTCAAGACTAAACATAAAAAACATTTAGTTTGCATCGACCCAAGGGTAGAGAATTATCAGCATCTTACCAGCGGAGTAAAACCAGGGACAGAGATAATTGTCCTCGATCGAACCCTGGACGGAGTAGAACAAATTACCGAGATTCTAGCTAAACGCAGCTTAATTGCCAGCCTTCAAATAGTTGCTCACGGCAATGAAGCTTCGGTGCAACTGGGGTCAACTTTACTGAAGGATGAAAACTTGCAAAAGTACGATCGGCATTTTCAACAGTGGCGCAATGCCTTCAGGGAAAAAGCCGATATTTTATTATTAGCGTGTAAGGTTGGGGCTGGAAAATCCGGGATTGCTTTCGTGCGGAAGCTGAGAGAATTAACAGGCGCAAATATAGCTGCTTCTAACAATCTAATTGGCAGTGCAAAATTAGGAGGAAACTGGCAATTAAATGTTACAGCAGGACAAGTAAAAACCGCAATAGCCTTTGAAACAAAAAACCAGGAAACTTACAGCGCTGTCCTCATTAATTTAGTGGACGAAAGTTTTCAAGACGCACGTCTAATCGGGCCTTGGATCTCTGGGGTAACAGGCACGTCAGACGCTCCAGCTTTAACAGCAGGAACCGGAACCGAGAGTTTTCCGGGTTTGAACATAGATCCGGTCGGCAGCGGGGCGTTGAGATTAACTTCAAGAACTTTTGACCAATCTACTTTTGTTATCTATAACAGTCAGGTTCCAGTCAACAGCGGTCTTAACATTGTCTTCGACTTATTTGTCTACAACGGCACTGCGCGTCCGAATTTAGCAGGGCGGACAGGTGATGGCATAAGTTTCTTTTTAATTGACGGTACGGTGACGCCAACAGTAGCTGGAGGCTATGGAGGGTCTCTCGGCTACGCCCAAAATACAGATACAAATCAGCCCGGTTTACTGGGAGGTTATTTAGGAATTGGATTAGATGAATTCGGAAATTTTTCAACTACAACTCAAGGGCGTGTAGGTGGAATTCCGGGGGGGCGTAGAGCAGATTCGGTAACGCTTCGAGGTAGCGAAGCTACGCAATATAAGTTTTTAACTTCTACTTTTGTGCCGCAGGGAGTAGATAATATTCCAGATACCGTAAATCCTCTGCCTCCAAACGGGCCGATCAACGCACTTACTACCAGTCGCGAAGCAGCCAGAAGAAGAGTTCAAATTATTTTGCAACCACCCAATTCTGCAACGCCAAACCGTCTCACAGTTAACTTTGATCTCAACAATAATGGTTCGTTTACAGATCAGGGCGAGACTATTATCGACATTGCCAATTTAGAGGATATAAACGGGCCAATACCGGCAACATTCAAATTTGGTTTTGCTGGTTCAACGGGAGACGCAACAAATATTCACGACGTTCGCACTTTATCTATCCAAACTATAGACGTGCCGCTGACTACGGCAGATGTTGCCTCAAGGAAAACAGGCCCGGCCGCAGCGGCACCGGGTAGCAGCATTACTTACACAATTACGACAGTAAATAACGGCCCCAACGACGCCGAAAACGTGGTGATTGAAGATCAATTGCCCGTCGGGGCAGTATTTGCTAGTGCCGAGGGCGACGGCACTTTCAACGCGACAACGAGACTGGTAACCTGGCCAACTATTCCGAATTTACCTGTTGGGACTACCACCACGCGCACCGTAACTGTTACGACCCCAACTACACTTGGCTCTATTACCAACAGTGTATTCAGCAGCAGCAGTACGATCGATCCCGTACCCGGTAACAACAGCGGCAGCAGTCCGGAGGCGCGAGTCACGACCACTATTACGAACGATAGGGCTGATGTAGTGACGGTCAAAACCGGACCCGCGACTGCAGCAGCCGGCTCGACTGTCACCTACACAATTACGGCAGCCAACAGTGGGCCGAGTGTGGCAACCAATGTGGCGATCGCCGACAGCATTGTTCCGGGTTTAACAGGAGTCAGCGTCTCCGACGGCGGAACTTACAACGAAACTACAGGTATTGTGACTTGGACGGCGATCCCATCCCTAGCCAGCGCAGCCAGTACCAACAGAACCGTCAGTTTCACAGTTCCCGCCACCGGCGGCACCGTCGCCAACACTGCTAGCAGCACATCAAGTAGCCTAGACCCCAATCCCGACAACAACAACGGCAGCAGCCCCCAAGCGCGAATCACCACCACTATCACCGATAGGGCTGATGTAGTGACGGTCAAAACCGGACCCGCTACTGCAGCAGCCGGCTCGACTGTCACCTACACAATTACGGCAGCCAACAGTGGGCCGAGTGCGGCAACCAATGTGGCGATCGCCGACAGCATTGTTCCCGGTTTAACAGGAGTCAGCGTCTCCGACGGCGGAACTTACAACGAAACTACAGGTATTGTGACTTGGACGGCGATCCCATCCCTAGCCAGCGCAGCCAGTACCAACAGAACCGTCAGTTTCACAGTTCCCGCCACCGGCGGCACCGTCGCCAACACTGCTAGCAGCACATCAAGTAGCCTAGACCCCAATCCCGACAACAACAACGGCAGCAGCCCCCAAGCGCGAATCACCACCACTATCACCGATAGCGCTGATGTAGTTACGATCAAAACCGGGCCCGCTACGGCCACCCCTGGGTCAAATGTCACCTACACCATTCTCACTGAAAACAGAGGGCCCACTACCGCCACCAACATTACCGTTACAGATAGCATCATTCCCGGTTTAACGGGCGTTACAGCGTCCAGCGGCGGTATTTACGACCCAGCCACAGGCATTGTCAGCTTTCCGCCCATTGCCAGCTTAGCTGACGGCGTGACCGTCAGCCGGACTGTCAGATTCCCAGTCCCGGCAACCGGCACTGTCAGCAACACGGCAAGAAGTACCTCAAACACGAATGACCCGAATCCCGCCAACAATAACGGCAGCGATCCCGGCGCAACTGTTACCACCAGCATCGCCTCACCCCCGACTCCGACTCCGACTCCGACTCCCGCACCGACTCCGACTCCCGCCAACCAACCGCCGATAGCTAACAACGTCAACCTCGAAATCGCCCCCAGCAGCGCTGTGCCGATCGCAGGACTCGGAGGAAGCGACCCCGACGGCTCGATCGCATCCTTCACCATCAACACCGTCCCACCAGACAATGAAGGGCTGATATTTTTAGGCAATCCCGAGACGGGCGGCACGATTGTCACCGCCGGTCAAATTCTGACACCTGCTGACATTAACCAATTATTTTTCCAATCGACAGCCAACTTTACCACCGCCAATTTCACCTACAGCGCTACAGACAACCAGGGCGCTACCAGCCCCGCCAGCGCTACTGTATCGGCGCTGCCGCCATTGCCAAATCTACCGCCAGAAGCAGCCCCGGTCAACCTCGAAATCGCCCCCAGCAGCACTGTGGCGATCGCAGGACTTGGAGGAAGCGACCCCGACGGCTCGATCGCATCCTTCACCATCAACACCGTCCCACCAGCAAGTGAAGGGCTGATATTTTTAGGCAATCCCGATACTGGTGGCACGATTGTCACCGCCGGTCAAATTCTGACCCCTGCTGACATTAACCAATTATTTTTCCAATCGACAGCCAACTTTACCACCGCCAATTTCACCTACAGCGCTACAGACAACCAGGGCGCTACCAGCCCCGCCAGCGCTACTGTATCCGCGCTGCCGCCACAGCCAAACCTACCGCCGACAGCTAATAACGTCAACGTCGAGATCGCCCCCAGCAGCACTGTGGCGATCGCAGGACTCGGAGGAAGCGACCCCGACGGCTCGATCGCATCCTTCACCATCAACACCGTCCCACCAGACAATGAAGGGCTGATATTTTTAGGCAATCCCGAGACGGGCGGCACGATTGTCACCGCCGGTCAAATTCTGACACCTGCTGACATTAACCAATTATTTTTCCAATCGACAGCCAACTTTACCACCGCCAATTTCACCTACAGCGCTACAGA
>NZ_JAUBQU010000207.1:0-6071 GCF_036701435.1 Microcoleus sp. Pol12A5 | reverse complement strand
TGTATTAATTTGTTCATGGTTAGCTTAATCTGGGAGCGAAGAGCAATTCCATTATACTGGTCATTGTTACCCAAATTGGGCCGCAGCAACTTCGAGGAACTCTCCGACAAATCTACAGCAAGTTGTACCATTATTTTGAGAATATAAAGTCATTGTTTTAGGAGACCGTGAATTTTGTTCGATTGACCCAAGGATTCTGGCTGAAGCAAAAGGGTGTGTCTTTTTGCTCAAGACTGAAGAAGAATCATTGTATTGAAACAGACCATTTAGTTTGGCAGCAATTAGATGAATTAGGAATAGTGCCGGGAACCTCTTTATATTTTCCAGGTAAAAGAGTGAGAAAAACTCAGGCTGCTACTGGATTTGATGTTGCTTGTAAGTGGAAAAGAAACTATGGGGCGTGGAAGGTTGATGAAGCGTGGTTTATTCTGACAGATTTAGGTTCATTGCAGGCAGCGATTCCCTACGGGATAGCTTCGCTTCACGATACTTATAAGCCAATACGGTTCAGTTAAGGCTATGCAGTGCTTAAAACAATAAATACAGGAGGATTCATTATTATTCCAGTACCTCTGTGTTTAACTTGTTTAGATCGAAATTTTGAAACAGGCTTTTTTACAACTCTTGGGTTGTTTCTACGAACCCTTTCAGGTAGAAGTCGGTCAAATATCTCCCAAGTTAACCAATTTAAAAAAAGGGAAGTTCTTGTGGTTGTAACCGCTGGAATTTTGGCGCCGTGCACGACGAATAACTCGTAATGTTCCAGTAAAATAAAGACGCAATGGTGAAACACTTGCACTGCTTGCTGCTTGAAAAATCAATGATCTTACCGCCTAATGTCCTAGTAGCAAACCATAAATTTCTTGTACCACTTCTGTCGGTCTTTGAGAACGAATATGAGTTTTTTGTCCCAATAAATGCACTTTGAGTTCATCAATAGTATTCTCGACTTCCCAACGTTGATGATATTCACAAGCAAGTGACTGGGCTGGAAATTTTCAGCGTCCAACAAGCTCGTAATTAAACGATATCTAATTTGTGTAACTGGGTGTTTGGGAGCCTCAATTATGTACTCGATTACTCTTACCTGTATTGGCTTAAATCCTTTTTTTCTTAACTTGCCGGATCGATAAATCAAACTCAAGTATGAACCATCATTTAATTGTGTTTCGTTTAAGAATTTAACATTTGATGTAATTCGACCCAAATACTCACAACCTTTGCTGATTGTGGCTTCTACCATCGCGTAAAAATGTAAACCTCTATCCCACATCAATAACATTCCCTCTGCCACTGAGCGTAACAATTTTAACTCTCTTACTCTTTCTCCCATTTTATATGGACACATTAAGGCATCAAATATTAAATGTGTTCCTGCCTCTAATAAAATAACTAATCTAGCTTTCGGAAACGCTGCTGTTGTACCTGGACGACTTCCCGGACGACCAAAAACCCGGGCATTTTCATCACCCAGAGGGGATATATAAGCAGGTTCCATCTATCACTACGACTCTGAGTTCGTTGATAAAAGCTCCTACTGTTTCAACTGTAGCCCTTGGTCGCACTAAAGAATGAAACAACGGTTCTTCTTTACTTGGTATGCTAAATCAATAGCTAAATCAGTCAAATAAATTGAAAAAATATGTCAAAATATCAATCAAGTCCTTGTCAGGCTTGACATTGGGGCTAGTTTAATTGTTAACTATCAATATTCACTCTTGATTTTTGGGAGCAAATTACAGTCATGAACACAAAAAAGGGTACTAAAGTTCTAACAGAACTCCTGAATCTACAAGGAATTAAAGTAACTAAAATGAATCAACTACCGGGAATTGGAATAATATTACAGGTGGAGTCAATCCCTAAAGAAAGTTATTGTCATCATTGCGGGATCAAAAGTAATAGATTACATCAAAATCATCGATACTTAGTAAAAGATTTATCCTGGGGAGAAACATCAGTATTTTTAGAAATAAACAGACGACAGTTTAAATGTAAAAAATGTGGCAAACCATTTAGCGAAAAATTTGACTTTGTAAACAACCGAAGAACTTATACAAAACGATTAGCAAATACAATTATCAAATCGGTTTTATCAAGTGATATCCAGAGTGTAGCAAAACAAGGAGTAGTAACAACAGAAGAAATAGAAAGAATGTTGTCAGATGCCTCACGAGAATTCTCGTCACAACCATCAGGATTAAAAAAGCTAGGAATTGATGAAATAGCGTTAATTAAAGGTCAAGGAAATTACTGTGCCGTATTAATAGATTTAGAAACATCTAAATTAATTACAATCGTCCCCGGAAGAACACAAGCAGAAATCGAGCCAGTCCTTAATTCATGGGGTTCACAGGTTTTAGAACAAATAGAAGAAGTAAGTATAGACTTGTGGAAAGGTTACAAAACCTTAGTGAAAAAACTTATGCCAAATGTTCAAGTAGTAGCGGACAGATTTCATGTAATGGTACAAGTTAACCAGGAGTTAGATACACAAATAAAGCGCGAAATCAGGCAAGTAATAGATTTAAAGAAAACCTCAATATTGTCAAAAAAAGCAGCAGAATATCAAGAAATATTAGAGGGACTAAACGATAGTAAATATTCCTTATTAAAGAATAAACAGAATTTAAATGAAAAGCAAACTATCAAATTAATGGAGGTTAAAAAAGTGTGTCCAAATCTGGCAGAGATGCATAAATTAAAAGAAAAATTCCGACAAATATTTGAAAATAAAAAAACAAATTGGTTGAGGGCATTGTTGAGAATTGGTATCTGGCAGAAAAGAGCTAAACAATATTTTCCCGATACTGTGAAGACTATTACTAATTGGTTGGACGAGATAATTGCTTACTTTGATAATAGTACAACAAGTGGTATTGTTGAAGGTATTAACAACAAGCTTAAGTTAATAAAACGTTCTGCATATGGCTTTAGGAATTTTGAAAACTACAAAAATAGATGTTTACTTACTTGGCATTTTAATTGTTAGTTTGGCATACCAAGTAAGGAAGAACCGAAACAACTGTCTCATCACGCCTGCTCCTAATCTTTGTCTGGCTTGAGTAATTGCCGATTTACATGGAAACCGCCAATATTTACCAATTTTTTTTATCCACCCTTCATTAAGACCATCAATCAAATTTTTTAGTACCTCCCGCATTGAATCTTTAGACCACAGACTTATGGCGATTACCAGACACACTACCAGTTGTGCTGGTAAAGCACGATAACGTTTCTCTTCAACCTTCGTTTTAGTAATCGCCTGTTCGATTGCAGTGGCTGGAATTGCCATTTCTATTGCTTGGAATATCTCCGTGCTTTGGATTTTGGGAGATAAAAAGTGAGAATTCTTTGAGATGCACGCCAACTTGCTCTCCCTTTTTGGATATAATACCTAGTTTACAACGGTTTTAGCCTTAACTGAACCGTATTGACTTATAAGCAACGTATGGGTATCGAAGAAAGGTTTCGAGATTGTAAAACAGTCGGCTACGATCAGGAAGGAACTAGCTTAAAAGGCAACCGACTGATTAACATAATTCTGCTGATGACACTCGCCTATAGTTTGGCAATATTTGAAGGTACATCTCTTCGGAAAAAGCAGGTAGAGAAATATGTATTTCGGCGTTAAGAGCATAAAAAAAGATATCAAAGACGGAGTAAATTTGGTGTCGACTTAGATGGAGAAAAGTGGGTAAATTATCTAGAACAATATTCTTTGGAAGTGGAACAGTTAATGAAGTTAAATCCTTCTAAACGCCGCTTTTATCAACAAGGTATGCGGGCTGCAATCCTGATTCGGTCTATCTCCTAGGCCTCTTTGTCACCCCCCCAGGTTCTTTCTACCTTTTCCTGACCGTAAACACTAATTACTTTATTCGGGTCAAATCCTAACTTATTCCTCACCCGAATTGCACTCTGCACCAGCATTCCCACCGCACCGCAGGCCGGGTCTAAAATTCGCCCGCAATTCGGCTCTATCACTTCCACAATCAGTTTAACCAGTGAAAGTGGAGTAAAAAACTCTCCGCCTTTGTGCCCTTCTTTCTGAGCAAAATTCCCCAGGAAATACTGATAAATTTCCCCAAACGCATCCTCAGTAATATTCTTTCGGGAAATCCGATTTAAGATTTTCAACAACTCCCGCAAAATCGGTTTTTCCAAGCTGTTGTAATTTCTAGGCAAAGCCCCGCCGAGTTCCTCATTCTCATCCGCGCTCGCCTTCATAGCCGCATTAATCGCCCCGCCAATATCCTCTGCTTCCGGGCTATCAATTAAATAATCAAAACGCGAAGTTTCCGGCAAATAAAGCGCGCCTTTTGCCTGGTAATCTGTCTTACCCACCGTGCGCCGCCTGCTGCTTCCCGCTGCAATTTCCTGTGAAACCAAGCCAAACTTATACCATTTTTTTAAAGATGTGATAGAATTGTATAAAAAGTAAAGGAGATAATTACAATGTCTGGTCGTCCTCATATAAAAATTACCGAATCTGTAGAAAATTTACGAGAAATCCTCAAACAGCAAAAAAGAATACTAGCTTATAACAAAGTTCAAATGCTTTATTTATTTCAGTCAAAACAAGTAGAAACTGTGCGGGAAGTATCCGCAGTTTTAGGTAAAAGTGAGGCTACGATTCATCGCTGGCTCTCCCAATATAGAAAGGGCGGTCTGGAAAATTTGTGAGAAAATAGGCAGGTTTTCGGTCGCCCAAAAAAGTTCTCAGGTGAAATAGCAGCGACCTTGCAACAAGAGTTGAGAGACCCCGAACGATTTAAGAGTTATAAAGAAGTTCATCTTTGGCTCTGGTTGATTAAAGGAATAGCCAGTAGTTACCCGGCTGTATATTCTTTAGTAAGAGGGGAATTAAAAAGTAAATTAAAAATTCCCAGGCCTCGCAGTATTTCTCAGGAATCTACGGCGATTAAGGAATTAAAAAATAACTTGCATCAACAGATAAAAGCTTTACTACACAAAGCTTTACCTCAAGTAAACAAATATAAAAAAGTCACTTATTGGTGAGCGTGATGAAACGCGGATAGGGCTGCATACAATTCGTCGGCGCAAGCTGACGCTTTCAGGTGTAAAGCCCGTCGGGAAGCATCAATGGAAATTTGAGTGTTTTTGGCTGTATGGGGCAGTATCGAGCGCAGAGCGTAAAAATTTTTTTTTGGGAGTTTTCGCATTTAGACAAAGTTAGTTTTGAAGCATATTTACAACTTTTGTCAATCCAATATCCTCATGAATTATACATCATTCAAGTAGATAACGCACCCGCTCATAATTTAAGCTCATCTGAATTACCAGACAATATAATTTTACTATTTCAGCCTCCGGCTTGTCCTGAAGTAAATCCCACAGAAAGAGTGTGGGAATATCTCAAAGATTTTTTAGCGAAAGTCGGTGTTTAGTAATCTTGACGAGCTCCGCACAAAAGTCCAGGAAATTTTGGCATCTTTCACCGATCTCGTCATTGGTTTTCTCACCGGGTGGTCTTGGATTTTACATTCTTTATCTCTATCACATCTTTAAAAAAATGGTATTATAGTTAGCGTACAGCAAAAAAACCAACCCGAGAACGGGTACGGAATATTCCGAAGGCTTGAGTTTAGAATTAGCCCTGAGTTCATCGGCTGCTTCCCAAAGGCGTTTTTCGAGTTTGGTGTAGTTTGCTGGCATCTTCGCGTTAAATTCCCACGTCCTTGATTGATTCTCTCGTCTTCGGCAACAAACAGCACCGCCTCGTACAAGCTCTTATTTTACGCGATCGCGCCCGAATGACGAACAATTGCAACCAGCTCAGGATTGAGAGATTCTGGCTTAGTTCAAGCGATTAAGTAGTCAGACAGAATTAATTACACAAATACATAGTATAATGATATTTGCGGCAAAATTATGAGTTAATTACAGTTTCATATGATGTTTATCAGAGAAATAAACCCTCTTTCGTCTAAATTGCTACAACGAATTCATCGCCAAAGCCGACATCATCATGTACGTCAACGAGCACATTGCCTCATATTAGCTTCGCAAGTAGTAAAAAAAGGAGAGTTAATGAATATTTTTCAAAT
>NZ_JAUBQU010000206.1:0-6172 GCF_036701435.1 Microcoleus sp. Pol12A5 | reverse complement strand
TAGGCGGCGGTTTGATATTCTTGGCCGCTGAGTTCGGGGTGGGAGTGGATGTGGCGGCGAATTTCGATTAAGCGGGGTGCTAGGGTGGCGGCTAATTCTTTGATGCGGGGAAGCATGAATTTAGTTGGGGAGTGCGGTACAAGTTGTAGTCAACTAAGGTAACGCAAATGTTTGGGGTTAAACAGATATCTTTCACCATTGGCATAATCCCTTTAGTGGCGTTGCTCAAAGCCCACCCCACAAGAATATTTTTCTTTAGTCATCGGGATTGTCCTCTTCATAAACCATGAGATCTCCCGGCTGACACTTCAGTGCTCTGCACAAAGCGCTGAGAGTTGCTTCGTCAATTCTGGTGAGTCGGCGGCGGGTTTTGATTTTAGACACAGAAGTGGGGTGCATCCCAATTAAAGCAGCCAATTCTTTATTGCTGATATTGCGATCGGCCATCACAACTGCCAATTTCCAACGGATCACTGCTGACTCTCAACTGCTAGCGATAACTTTGCAAGCAGATGTTACCATTCTGCAACCTTGACTCTCGCTCAAGTTGTCGCTGCGACCATTTATTTTGTCGCAACGATTGACAAACGGCAGTGAATGAACTAGACTCAGGATGTACAAACGGAACAGCGATCGCCCCTGGCCTGGAAAACTTGAGGGCGATCGCAATTCCACTATTCGTGTAATTCAAAGTCTATGGTATCACAGCCAAAGTCAGTTCCCGAACTGCTCCGGGAAGAAGTTCCTGATGTACCTCAAGGGAAGCAACCGATTCGTTTGCT
This sequence comes from Microcoleus sp. Pol12A5, assembly GCF_036701435.1. Classification (NCBI taxonomy): domain Bacteria; kingdom Bacillati; phylum Cyanobacteriota; class Cyanophyceae; order Oscillatoriales; family Microcoleaceae; genus Microcoleus; species Microcoleus sp. Pol12A5. The sequence goes on along the minus strand of NZ_JAUBQU010000206.1, from coordinate 5,390 downwards.
GTTGTGTGGCGTTCCCAAAGCGGTAGAAAGTATCGTTAATCTGTTGCACGTTTTAGGTTTTGCAGAAGTTGGGGAATGGAGCCCGCCTCTACCATCGCCGATAGCGGGTGAGGTGATTCGGATTTTAACCCGTTACTGGAAAGAGTAATCTTTGAGGGCGATCGCACGAATTGAAAAAGTGCGATCGTCCAAGATATTCAAACCACACTGCCATTAATTAAATTGCGGTTGCCTTTTTGGATGTAGTCACGAGTTGGTAAGGCTATGACTTTTCACTACTCCGGACAGTTTTTGGAACGATACTACAAGCCTTACAGGGCAAGCATCATAAAAAAAGTCGAATTAAATGCAAGTCAGCGGTAGAGGTGACATTGATTTAATTATCCACTGTGGCTCAAAGTCCTAGGGAATAAGCCATTCAGTCATAGAAAAAGTGTCCAGACTATTGACTTTTAAGAGTTTGCTAATGGTTTAATCACGTCCAGTATTTCTTGAAGCGTAAAGTAAATGTAGTAAAAAACTGGCTTTCCATTGATGTCTATAGTGCCATATCGACGCTGTAGGCGACCCTTACCATTTTTCTCTGCTATTTTAGGGTCAAAGCCACGAGATTCGCTACTAACATAAATTAACTCAATAGGAGCGCATTTTACGTCAAAAGTGATACCCCATTTTATTTTTGCTTCTAACTTTCCATCAGGCTTTCGCTCCAAATCGTAGAAGATATTTTCATAAAAATAGCTCATATCAATTTTTTTAAAGTCCAATTCTGTGATAAGTAGTGGATAAGCTAGTGGTTTCACTTCCTGAGCTTTCTTCAACAATATCTTAAAAAAATTATTGGCTTCCCTAGTTATGTAATCCTCAGCAGCTTTTTTTTGTTCTTGATTTTTAAATGAAATTAGAGGAACATAACTGCTTTCAAAAATGGGAGTTTCCGGGCAAATTCCTATAATATTTATTTTCTGATTCATGAGTTTTCCAGGTATAGCTTTTGGATAATAAAGAAGTTAGCCTTAAATATTTTGATTCCTTTCATTTCTGGATTTTGTTCAGTTTCTCCCAAAGGGTTATGCTGAGGTTCTGCTGTGTAATACCAAGGAATAAAAAATACACTCTCTGCAACAGTATGGGTTTGCTGGAGAGCAAATTCATAAGTAAGCTGCTTGAAGATATCATTTTTGTATTTATTTTTCGATTTTGGCGACGATGAGGGATTCATATAAAAGTCAAGAGGTACATCTTTATAATCCAATATTTTTAGTTTAAATCCATTTTTTGTTTCTTCAATTTTAAGAACTAAGTCAGGACGGGGAAATCGGCGCCTTGCGGTAGTTCTATCTCGGTTTTCTAATTTATCAGGCGTTCTGTTTGAGTATACCTGCGTTCTCGGTTCAGTATCAAACTCAATACAAAGGAGTTCATTCCATCCGAAGTTACCGCGATTTTTAGGATATGGAATATTGGATTTGGTCGTATAAATCCATTTATTACCGTACCCGTTGTTTCCATGATTAGCTCGGTGGTTGCCCACCCGTTTTGGTTCTTCACCTTGCCTCTCAGGTTCTGGATGTGGAGGCTCTTTCAAAGGTATATCGGTATCTGCATAGCAGATTTTATCTGGGTATTTTTTGAAGAAATAGGTGTTGCACATATCCTCCCAAACCAGAGAAAACCCTTTTATTCCCCAGTAGCCACCATCATTCTGAGCGGGATTTATTTCACCGTATAGGAATGTTTCAATAGCTTCATAAAGTCCCCAATAGTCAGCATCTTTATAATAAGTATTTTTGTCTATGTTATCCAGCGCTCCTTTAAGAATGCTGATAGTTTCGCCAAAAGTGTCTTTGTCAAAAATTGACTGGTTGCTGGTCAAGTAGCCGTCTTGGAAGCGTTGAGCAAGGAAGCGAATATCTTGACTGTGTGCTTGAATATTATCCGGCACATCGCCATCCAACTGCTGTACAATCTCATCGAGTATATAACAATACAGGTTTACGATCTCAGTGCTTTCATAGCGCACCGTCGGACGTGGCAAATCCATCGCCTCGACGTAAATTACATGGTTATCAAGGTAGATAGCGCGATCTAAGTATTTGTAAAGTTGAGAATAATCAATATCTTCACTGCGTCTGGCTTTCTTTTGGATTGAGTTGATAGCAAGGTCATCGTAGGCTTCCAGTACCCGTTCGATCATTTTAATCTTGCTATAGAGTACACAAACTTCCCCATCTTCCGTTTGCATACTGACTCCGCCAGCAGAAAGGGTAGTCTGATCTTGGTTTTGCTGGAAATCCGGTCTGTTAAGGTTGAATCGGTTTGTGCCTGTATTGTCTCTCTCAAACTTGCGGAAAGTGCGATACATCTTGAAAAATAAATCCCGCACCTGGTTAAAGTCACCATCTGGAAAATTATCAAAGCCATTTGGCAGACAAAACTCATAACCATCTTCTAAAGCAGATTTACGGATTCCAACAAAAAAGTCATTGGAATTTTTAATCAACTTAAAGCTTGAAAAATCAAACATGGAGTGTTAAAAAAGAGAAGGTATTATTTCTAAGTACAGGCTTAAAACCAATTCAAGCCTTGAAATTCATTATGTTGGTAATAAACTTATTATGCAATTTAGTGAAATCACCGAAAGTGACGAGTTCATCTCTTGTTACCTCCAAAAGATCCACAAGGGGTTTTTTGTCACGGTTGAAAACGCTATCCCAGAGGAAGAACATGAGTTTATTTTGTATCTGTTCAGGAGTTACAGGTTGTTTGATAAAGTAATACCCAATTTGCTTGTCCTCAATTCCTCGAATGGAAGTGTGATGACTTTTGATAAAGCCGTTAAGGTTTTTGATTAGCTTCTTCCATTTATCTTCATCCAAAGTGCCTCCTGTACCGTATTTGGGAGCAGGAGGTTTAGTCTCATCCCAGTTGACAAATTCCCAATCCCAACGTCGCTTGAAGGCGCTATCCATAAAGTAAATGGAATTGTCAGAGGTGTTCATAGTGCCGAAAATAGACAAGTTAGGTGGAATTTTAATGGATCTTTCTTTAAGCTTCAGGTTCAAACCATCCACTCTATTTTGAAAAGTTGAGTAGTCCTGTACCCAATGGTTTTCTCCGGGAAACTGATATTCAAATTTATTATCAGCTAGAGATTTCTCTTGAACCTCTATTAAGCGTAGTATTGTTATTAATTCAATTTCAGTAATGTTAATACTATAGGATGACCATCCCTCTTCATCTCTATCTAAAAGTTGGAAAACAGTTCCAAAAATTGCTGAAGAGTTTCCTCGGTTAATTTCATCTATAACCAAAGCTACATTCGCTGCATTATCGCACGCTATTCTGCGAGCTTGTTTTATTCTTGCACTTTGTTCCTGATCGGACAAATCCTTAAAATCTTTTTCTTTTGTTGGGTCTTTGTATTCATCAAGAATATTTCTGTAAGCACGAGTAAGCGCCATCAAAAAGTGACCTGCATAAAACTGGTAACGTACATTATTACCTTTTGTAATAGGTACCAGCTTTCCCATAAAATCACCATAAGTGTATTCTGGATGGAAAACGGTTTTAATAACGTTGTCCGAATCAGGGCTTATTTTTAAGTCATTAGGGATGATTTCATAATTTACCCTGTAGCTTTTTCCAGTTCCAGGACTACCAAAGAGGATTTTCTGAATGGGAGTTTTCACTATGTTGACCTACTTAAGTTACAAAACGCTGGTGAAGAGATGTCAAGCTACAGATGTAAGTGCCAAGACCTACTCTGAGTCGTGAGCAGCCAGAGGTAAAATAGCTGAGGTAATATCCCTCCTGTTGGTATAATGAACTACTTATGGATCTCTGTCAATGTTTTTTTCGGTGAGTGAGGACGCAGTATTACCGCAAAAAAACGCGGTTTCTGACCACCCGAAAAGCAAAGAAACCGGGTTTTTGACCGCTTCTACGAGGTGTAACGCAGTATTCCCGGAAAAAACCCGGTTTCTAGCCACCTGTGCCTCCAGCACTATTAAAGCCATCCTCAATCCAAAAAATTGAGATAAAATATCCACAAGGCCTAAACATAACGAACAATGACTTTAGCAAACTATCAACTTTCCCTAAACTTTGAGCAAATTTTAGCCCGAGTCAAACAACTGCCCTATCCCGAAAAATTGCAGTTAAGTCAAGAGCTGGAAAAAGAAGTATTAAACAGTAAATTAACAGCTCTTTTGGAGTCATTTATAACCGATGAGCTTTCTTTAGAAACTATCACCCAAGAAGTAGAAGCAGTCCGAAGCGAAATTCATGCCCGAAAAACCAGCCCTTAAAGTAATTAACTATGATTCCAAACAATATTCATTAATTGTCAGGCCGGAAGCGCAAGCAATTGAGCGATCGCACTCTCTGAATAGTTTCAAAATCGCGATCGTTATGAACTAGAATAAGCTGGTGTTCGATCGCAAGTTGGGCAATGCAGCAGTCGATACTACTTCTAACCGTTAACCCCTGTCGTTGCAAATCGTAGTAAATCCGAGCAGCGGCTACCCAAGTATTAGGCGTAGACTCGATGTAATCTTGTTCTTGGAGATAAGTTTCTAATAGTGTCCACTCGCGATCGTCTCGGCAACCTTGCAAAAGTTCCATCTGAGTAAATCGGTTCAGAAAAATACTTTCATCCTGGATTATTCCTTCCAGGGATTGGCGTACTACACCTGTCCTGTCGCGGAAAACGCTGATCCAGACTGATGTATCAATCAGAAACATTTCGGTTTTCCCGCAAAGCTTTGTAGTCGTAGTCAGTCGAAAATTGAATTTGTCCGCTTAAATCGAGTAAGTTCCGCTTTTTACGGGTGCGAATTAATTCTTGCAAAGCAAAGTCAATCAATTCTTTTTCTGTTTTGAAATTGGTTAAGCGAAAGGCTTCTTTAACCAATTCTTCGTTAAGTTCAACGGTGGTTGTCATGGTTAATGGTGGATTTCATTCTCTCATTTATTATGGCATAGCCACACCCAACCCTTAACCTAGCCCAACTTCCCCAAATCCTGGTTTCCCCAACTCACCGAAACCAACCTCAACCAAACTCTCCAACTCCTCTGCATCAACGACACCAAACTCCAACTACCCAGATTCCCGACTTCTTAAAGAAGTCAGGAATTTACAAATAGTTAAATTGTCAAGGTATTTTACATACTTATGACTTGGGCGTATAAGTCGATCGCACTTGCAACTCCTTCAACTGCTTCTCATCCACACCAGACGGCGCATTCGTCAGCAAACAAGCAGCCTGCTGCGTCTTCGGAAACGCCATCACATCGCGAATCGATTCCTCACCAGCCAACAGCATCACCAACCGATCCAAACCGTAAGCAATGCCTCCGTGGGGCGGAGTTCCATACTCAAACGCATC